>JANPNP010000052.1:0-14513 GCA_031427535.1 Bdellovibrionales bacterium
ATTGTAAGCTCGCGCTAATCGCGTGATCGAGTCTAGCAGAATGACCACGTCATGTTTATGTTCGACTAAGCGTTTTGCTTTCTCTAAGACCATTTCAGCAACTTGAACGTGACGCGTAGGTGGTTCATCGAATGTCGAACTAACGACTTCACCCTTTACGGTTCGTTGCATGTCGGTTACTTCTTCTGGCCGCTCATCGATAAGCAGTACAATCAGCTTAACTTCAGGATGATTAGTTGATATGGCATTAGCGATATTTTGCATAAGAACAGTTTTTCCCGTTCGAGGTGGCGCCACGATAAGGGCTCGCTGACCTTTACCAAGTGGTGACATCAAATCAACAATTCGCGTCGTCATTTCGGCCGGATTATGTTCTAGACGTAACATTTTGTTGGGATAAAGTGGCGTTAAGTTGTCGAATAAAATTTTATCTTTGCTAGATTCTGGTGACTGGTAGTTTAAAGAATCAACTTTGATCAATGCAAAGTAACGCTCACCTTCTTTAGGTGGGCGAACAGTGCCTGTTACAAAATCACCCGTGCGTAATCCAAATTTGCGCATTTGTGATGGCGACACATAAATGTCATCTGGTCCCGGCAAATAATTATAATCAGGGGAACGTAAAAATCCGTACCCGTCAGGCAAAATTTCTAAAACACCAGCGCCAAAAATATCACCCAGCTTGGCCGCGCGCTTTAAGATTTCAAAAACCATATCTTGGCGACGCATTCCGGCCGCATTTTCAATTTTTAGCTTAGTGGCCAAATCAGTCAGAACTTGAATATTTTTAGATTTTAAATCTTTAGAATTTAGCCAGCTTTTTTCCTCGTCGGTTAAATTGATTTCTGCCAAATCAATTTCAGGTTCGGTGTTCTGAGAGTGCTGGGTATTGTTTTGCGGCTGCTGTTCGTTGTCGTCACGATTTCGATCAAATCGTTCGCGAAAATCTCTGCGCGGTTGATTATTATTTTGGTTATTGTTGTTTTGGTATCGATGTCCGCCGCCCTGGCCTCCGCTGTTTTGATGACGATGCCCACCGCCACCACTGCTGCTATGACTTTGTCTGTCGCCACCACCACCGCCGCCGCCACTGTATTTTCTAAATTCACGTCGTGGTTGCTGCTGGGGTTCTTGAGCTTGTTGTTGCGGTGCCGGCGCTGAGCTTGCTGCGCTAGTTTGCGGCTGCTGAGTTGTTGCTGTTGGTGAAACTTCTTTTCTGGGCGCTTCTGCTGGCGGATTAACTGATGCTGAAACCGCGGGTTTTATTGGTTCTGGTTTGGATTCGCTAGCTTCTGCTGCTGCAGATTTTTCAGTGGTTTCTGTTACTTCTGTGTTTGTGGCTTTACGAGTTTTCTTTTTAGTAGGCTCGACGATGACTTCTTTTTTTGCCAAGATGGGCTCCTTGTAGGCGATGATAATGCTAGAATGTTTTAGATAATATTGGTTTGTGTTTTTGTTAGGTTAATGACTGGAATCCTTAAGAATTTGTTTGATTGGATCTGTCGGTTGCGACTTAAATAATATCTCTTAGAACTTAGACCAAAGTCAACAAAACAAGAAAAAACGTCTCAAATTAAGAATTCGTTAACTTTTTCGCGTAGTTAGCCGATAGGTTTCAAAACACCAAAGAAAGACTATTGGAGGACACTCACATGGATATATTGAAATCTCCGGCGCCACGAACGCCGCTGAATTTGGATGTTTCGTTTCGCCGCAATTACGGTCGGCAAGACGTTTCAGGAATACTTAAAAATATTAGCCTAACTGGCGCATTTTTAGAAGTCGCTAGCCATGATCTTCGCGTTGAAGAAAAGGTAAATTTAACGTTTGTCGTTGGCTCGCGCGAACGCAAAATAGGCGCACAGATTATGTGGAAAAATTCGCTAGGTGCCGGGATTAAATTTTTACCGCTAAATAACCGCGACGTGCAAATTGTGGATGATTTAATTTATTACGTCGAATCAAAGCGCATGGGTCATCGCGGAATTCTAGATGGAATTCTGAAAAAAGTTTCCTAATCTAAATTTTTTAGTTTTAAGAAAAAAAACGGGAGTGCTGAGCTTCCGTTTTTTATTTCAATGCAGTTTTGTTATAAGACTAGCTGCCGACGTGGGTTTCATTCATGGCTGCAGCCATTTCCGCTGCTTTTTTCTTTTTACGGCGAATTAAAGTAAATGCAAGGGCTGCAAACAAAATTCCAACTGCTGCCATTGTCATTGTTTCATTGTCTAGTCCTGCTAAAGGTGAACCCGTGTCTTCTTCTGTAGGATCGGTTGGATTTATTTTCGCCGTTGCTGCCATATCATCAACCGGAGGTGGCGGAGTCATGTCTGCTGGTGGCGGGGGCGGCGGGGGCGGTAAAGATGCCGATGCATCAGCTGGTGGTTGATCCATTGCTGGCATTGGCTGTTCCATCGACTGGTCCATTGACGGTGGCGGCGGAAGCGAAGCCGTTGAATCTGGAGGCGGTGGCATTTGGTTCATTGCCACATCTTGCGGTGGCGGCGGCATTTGAGGTGCTTGCGCTGGATCAACTAATTGTGCCGCGCCTTGATTCGCTGAATTGTTTGCCACTGAGTTTGTTACTCCAGACGCTGAACGCCAGTAACGAATAGTTTCCCCAGCAGTAAGCCGGTCTTTTGATTCAACTGAATTTGCTGTCCATAACTCGATGTAACCTTTGTCGTATCCTAAAATTTCCTTAGCTACCTTTTTAAGATTGTCGCCTTTTTTAGCTACGTATGTCTCAGGAACCATGCCCATATCTTCGTAATATAAAATTGTTTTAGTCGAATCATCTGGGCGATTTGGTGAAATATAATAAATTTTATCGCCTGCTTTTGCAGATCTCCATTTTAAATACTTATTCTCAGCAATTTTCTTAAGATCTTTAACTTTATCCGCCGCAAAAATTTTCATGCTAATGTCGGCTATAGTTTCTCCCGGACGTGCTACGTAGACAGTATTCACCCAGCCCGTCGGAGTTTGGTAAGGCATCGTCGTAGCTAATTTTAACAAGGATTCAGCAGGCTTCGGTGCTGGCGCCGAGTAATCTGTCGAAGATAAACTACTGCTTCCGGAATTATCGATCAAGGGCGCCGAATTAGAAGACTCAATCACAGGAGTGGCATCAGCTAAGCTAGGGACAGGGGCATCATCAACTATTGGCGCATCTGCTGTTGCCGTGTCGGTGGCAGCTTCTGCAGGCACATCATTCAAACTAGATTCATCCAAGGTCGGTGCCGAAGCAACGTCCGTTGGTAGATCAAGTGCTGGTTCTTCTGTTGCATTTTCAGCTGGTGGGGCGTCTGCAGAAGCGGTGCTTTCGCCTAAAGCTTCTTGCATTGCTGGATCTTCACCAGCAGCTGCTGTGGAATCAATTTCTTCCGTCAGTGAATTTTCAGCATCTATTTTTTCAACGTCGGCATTTTCTACAACATCACTTTCATCTTGCGACTTATTTGATGTGCAGCTTGCTGTTTGAAAACTTAAAGCGGCGATTGTAATTAGTAGAAACAATTTTTTAGTCATGCCCTCATCCTTGATAAAAAGTAAGAACTTCCAGTCCTTATAAACACTTCCATAGTAGATCACACACCTAATGCATCGCAAAGCGGTTTACGGAAGACTAGACTGAAGTCATTCTAGAAATTTGACTAAGGTCGAGCAACTAAAATTTAAGAATAGTGCCGATTTCAATCTTGTTTTTTTTAAACCATCCCTTATTCATCTCTAGGGCGTACATAGCTGGACCTTTGCTTGGATAGTATGGCAAGTTTTGCTGCATGACGGTCGATGTGGCTGTCATTTCCTGAATATCAATCAGCTTTTTTTGCTTATCAAAATATCCAATACTTAGATCTATTAGGGTATTTTTCATCCAAAAGCTGCGCGGCTGTTCGTCCGGAAAAATAAATAGCATACCTGTATCAGTCGACAATTTTTTTCTAAACATAAGACCATGCTCAAGCTGCTTTTCGGTTTCGGCAATTTCCACCGTTATCGTTTTTTTTCCCAGTTGTGCCATTTTGCTTTTGAATTTTACATTTGTATTTTCGCCAGCAGAACTAAGCGCTACAAAACTAAGTAGTATGACGGCGAGCGATTTCAAGCGCAATTCCATGACGAACTCCTCGGGTTGACACCATTATTTGCTTTTTTCTAAATTTTTCAAGTGTCTGTTGCAAAATTAAAATACCAGCCAAAATGACGTCGGCTCGGCCAGCCGGAATGCCTGACTTTATTTTTTCTGCATAAGTTAATTTTTGTAAAAGCGTCTTCCAATCGTCTAGCATTTTTTCTGTTAACAAAAAACCATCAATTTTTTGTGGGTCATAAAATCCAAGCTGTGCAGACACAAGCGCCACAGGGGTGCCGGCGACGGCCAGTATTTCGTCAATTTGAATACTTTCAAAATTTTCTAATTTTGAAATGCTTTCTGTTATGAAGGCCGTGGCTAACCTAATTTCATTTTCTGGGGTCGGCTGCGATGGCATGAATTTTTCAGTTATGCGAACGCACCCGATGTTTAAGCTTTGACTTGCTTGAATATGCTCGGCATGACCAGCGATAAATTCAGTCGATCCACCGCCGATGTCTATGACTAAACATTTCTGCGGCGCTGCTGGCCCAGACATAGCCCCTTGAAAAGTGATTTTTGCTTCGTCTTTACCGTGGATTATCTCGATTGGGATGTCGTATTTTTTTCCTATTTCAAACAGTAGCTCGCGATTATTAGAATCACGCGCCGCAGATGTGGCCATAGCAAGAATTTTATGTGGCTTTTGTTTATCAATTACAGCCTTAAATTTACTTAGACATTTATCAGCGCGTTCTAAAGCTTCAGGATGCAGCATTTTTGTTTTATCAACATCTTGTCCAAGGCGAACCACTTCAATTAGATCTTCATAAACATAAGTGATTTTTCCGCCTTCGACTTCTGCTACTAGGCATAAAAAAGTATTGGACCCTAGATCCAAGGCGGCCACCTTCATTCGGGTTTTGAATCTAACTTTGTCTTCAGAATTTCATTTACAATATCTGGGTTTGCTTGTCCTTTGGATAATTTCATAATTGCACCAACTAGAAAACCTAATACCTTAGTTTTACCAGCACGGTATTCTGCGACTTGGGAAGCATTCGCTGCTAAGACACTATCCACCATTTTTTCCACATCACCGGCATTGCTTACTTGCGCTAGTCCTGATTTTTGGACAATGGCATCAGGCAGCGCGCCGGTTTCCCACATCCCCATGAAAACAGTTTTTGCAATCTTTCCCGAAATGATTTCTTTATCAATTAACAAAATTAATTTTCCAAGCGCGGTTGGTGAAATCGGCGACTTTGAAATTTGGATTTTTTTGCTATTCAGTTCGCGTAGCAAATCCCCCATGACCCAATTGGCTGCTGCCTTATAATTTCCGCAAATGGCACCAGCAGCTTCGAAATAATCTGCAATTTCCTTTTCGGCGGTTAACATGGCAGCATCTAGTTCCGAAAGCCCTAGTTTTTTTTGAAAGCGTGTAGACCTAGCTAGCGGCAGCTCAGGTAAAGATTTTTTAATAGTTTCGATTTGTGCGTCTGAAATTATCAGCGGAAGCAGATCGGGGTCTGGAAAATACCGATAATCTTCGGCATTTTCTTTTGCGCGCATGTTAAACGTGCGGTTTTTATCAGGATCATATAATCGGGTCTCTTGGACTATCTTTTTGCCAGATTCAATTTCGTCAATTTGTCGTTCAATTTCATACTCGATAGCTTTTTCAACAAAACGAAATGAGTTCAAATTTTTTAGTTCAACTTTGGTACCTAATTTTTCAGCTCCGACCTTTCGAACTGAAACATTACAGTCACACCGCAGCGATCCTTCTTCAAGATTTCCATCGCAGATATCTAAGTATCTGACTATTTGCCGTATAGTTCTGCCATACTCGGCAGCTTCTTGGGCTGTATGCATATCGGGCCCAGAAACAATTTCTAAAAGTGGAATTCCTGCACGGTTGTAGTTTAAAAGTGTAAAATCACCTTGATGAATCGACTTACCAGCGTCTTCTTCCAAGTGAGCACGTGTGATACTTACATTTTTTTCAATACCGTCTACAAAAAATTTAACCTTACCGTTTTCACATAATGGCAAATCATATTGTGAAATTTGATAACCCTTTGGAAGGTCAGGATAAAAATAATTCTTTCTAGAAAAAACAGACCGCTGGCGAATTTTGCAATCAAGCGCTAGCCCAGCCTTAATACCAAATGAAATAACTGCAGAATTTAAAACGGGCAGCGTGCCTGGCATACCCACACTGACCGGTGACGTGTTTTCATTATCTGCGGCATCAAAAACTGTCGCGTCGGCACAAAAAATCTTTGAATTTGTTTTCAATTGGACATGAACTTCAATTCCGATTACGGCTTCAAATCCGCGACGACTAGTAGACATGTGGCACTTCCAGTTTCACGCTTGATACATTTTCAAGTGCATAAGCTACATTTAAAACTTTTTGCTCTTCAAAGTGGGCCCCTGTTAATTGAATACCGATAGGTAGTTTATCTGCCGACATGCCAAAAGGTACGCTCATACCTGTAAGGCCTGCCAAATTGGTTGATGTAGTGAATATATCATTCATGTACATAGTTAATGGGTCTGATGAACGTTCACCAAGCTTAAACGCTGGCGATGTAGTTACGGGACTAAGTATAACATCACAACTTTTAAAAACCTCAATGTATTGATCACGCATAAGTCGGCGAACTTGTCCTGCCTTATTGTAGTAAGCATCGTAATATCCTGATGATAAGCAGTGTGTTCCAAGCATGATTCGACGCTTTACTTCAGCGCCAAAACCTTGCCCGCGCGTTTCAGAGTAAAAATCGTCTAAACTCATAGAAGACAGGTCTTTAAAATCTGCGCGAAAACCATATTTGACTCCGTCGTAACGGGCCAGGTTTGACGAAGCCTCGCTAGCAGCAATTAAATAATACATCGGCACCGCAAATTCTGTTAGTGGAATTGAAACTTCAATTACAACTGCTCCAAGCTGTTTTAATTTTTCAAGGGCTAAGCTGTATGTCTTTTCCACGTCTGGGTGCATGCGCCCAGATGCATATTCTTTAACAACTCCGATACGCATTCCTTTAACATTACTGGACAGCTCACTAGAAAATGATGGAACTTTTCTTTGCGATGTTGTGGAGTCCATTGGGTCATGGCCACAAATAGCCTCCAAACAAACCGCTGCATCTTCGACCGAAGATACCATCGGGCCCGCTTGGTCAAGCGATGAGGCAAAGGCAATAATTCCATAGCGACTTACGCGGCCATACGTGGGCTTGATACCTACAATTCCACAAAAACTTGCGGGTTGTCGAATAGATCCGCCGGTGTCAGTACCAATAGTTCCCATTGCAAGTCTGGCTGCTTGAGCCGCCGCCGAGCCGCCGCTAGAGCCACCCGGAACAAACGCTGTGTTCCAAGGATTTTTGCAATTTCCAAAGAACGATGTTTCGTTGCTTGAGCCCATCGCAAATTCGTCCTGATTTAATTTTCCAAGAATTGTAACACCGGCATTTCTTAACCGGCTTACGACTGTAGCGTCATAAGGTGGGATAAAATTTTCTAAAATTTTAGAGCCCGCAGTTGTTCTAAGCCCTTTAGTGCAAAGCATATCTTTGATGCCAAAAGGCACGCCGGCAAGCGGACCGACGGACTCATTTTTTTTCACTTTTTCATCTATTGCTTGCGCCTCGTCGAGTGCTTTTGAATTAACCGCTATGAAAGCATTAAGTTGCGGATTTAAATTTTCAATTCGCGACAGAAAAAATTTCGTGACCTCGACAGCTGACACTTTTTTTGTTTGAACTGCGTCGCTAACTTGCTTAAATGTCGCTTTTAGTAAATCCATCTAACTTCCTATACAACAGGTGGAACTTTAAATAACTGGCCAGCCTTTTCGGGGGCATTGGCAACCATATCTTCAGCGGAATAGCGTTTATGCACTTCGTCTGCGCGTTCGTAAAATTCAATATCTGTTGGTGTGACCAAGGGCTCGACCCCTTGGGTATTTATCTTGTCGATTTCCTGAAAATGATTAAGCACCTTTGTTAATTGCTGCCCGTACTCTGTCGCTTCAAGCGGGGTTATTTTCAAGCGTGCTAATTTCGCGATGTGCTCGATTAATTTTTGATCAATCATGACCGATTCCCTTGTAATAGATGACTGACAGTAGTCATATTTAAACTTTTCTTCAAGCTGCGTTGCTAAACGCAGTGAATGCAGCTAGCCGTAGAACTGGGTTTTGTGTAAGGTCACTTACATGGCCATCAAGTCAGTGCAAAAAAAAACCGTCTTTCAAAGACATGAAGATCTTAAAAATAAAGTTCGTCATCACGACGAACTTTATCATGTAAATGATAAACCCGAAATTTCCGATTACGAATACGATCAACTTTTTGCTGATTTATTAAAACTTGAATCTGAAAATGGCAATTTAGACCGCAGTGATTCCCCAACCCAGCGCGTAGGCGGTTTGGCGATCGAACAGTTTCAAAAAGTCGCACACCGTATGCCGATGTTATCGCTCGCGAATAGTTATTCTGCCGAAGACCTTATTGTTTTTGATGAACGCGTAAAAAAGTTTTTACGCTTTGAAAAAGAATCAACTGAACAAATCGAATACTTTGCTGAATTAAAATTAGATGGCCTTTCCCTTGAACTTGTTTACGAAGACGGAGTACTAATTCGTGGCCTTACCCGTGGTGACGGCTTAGTGGGTGAAGATGTTACCCACAACATTAAAACTATTAAATCTATTCCACTAAAGTTGAACGCGCCCAATCCACCAAAACTATTAGAGGTGCGCGGAGAGATTCTTATTTTCAAAAAAGATTTCTTAGCGATGAACCAGCGTAATGAAGAGCTTGGAGTTGCCTTATTTGCAAACGCACGCAATGCGGCCGCCGGGACTATTCGTCAGCTTGATCCAAAAATTGCTGCTAATCGCCCGCTAAAATTTATGGCGTATGGACTTGGCGCCACTGAGGGACTTCAGGTTTCAACCCAACAGGAAATTACAGAAAAATTTAAATCTTTTGGTCTGCCCGTGGTACCGAACGATTTTGTCACTTGCAGTAATAATATAAAAAATATTGTAGATTATTATCATGATATTGAAAAAAAACGCCCCCGGCTTGATTTTGACATTGATGGAATTGTTGTAAAAGTAAATTCGTTAACCAAACAAGAAGACTTAGGTTTGGTAGCCCGGTCTCCACGCTGGGCAACAGCTGCCAAGTTCAAACCGCAACAAATGGAAACTACAATTGAAGATATTCTGGTGCAAGTTGGCCGAACTGGGGCATTAACCCCAGTCGCAATCATGTCGCCAGTAAAAGTTGGCGGCGTAACAATTACTCATGCAACTTTACACAATCAAGATGAAATTAACCGAAAAGATGTACGCATTGGCGACACCGTATTTGTACAGCGTGCTGGGGATGTTATTCCTGAAGTTGTTTCTGTCGTTCTTGGCAAGCGCCCGAAAAACTCGAAACCTTTTACGATGACTGAGGTCTGTCCCGCTTGCGGAACAAAGGCCGTCAAAGAAGCCGAAGATGTCGTACTTCGCTGTCCGAACTCTTTTTGCAATGCAATCCTTAAGGAAAGTATTAAACATTTTGTCTCGCGCCGGGCAATGAATGTTGAAAAAGTTGGGGATAAGATTATCGATACCCTTGTTGAAAACAAATTAGTCAGTTCTTTTTCTGATTTGTACAAATTAAACAAAGAGGCTTTGTTAGCATTAGACCGCCAAGGGGAAAAATCAGTCGACAATATAATAACTAATCTGGCAGCAAGTAAGAAGACAACCTTATCAAAATTTATTTATGCCTTGGGCATCCGTTACGTGGGCGAACAAACCGCAAAATTAATTGCCGATCATTACGGCCGGATCGATGCGTTTTTGAAAACTGAAAAAGAAGAATTAGAAAAAGTTCCAGAAATTGGTCCCAAAGTCTCTGCCGCTGTTCTGCAATTTATCGGAGATCAGCGGTGGCAAAAAGAAGTTCAATTGCTGTTAAAAGTCGGTATTACATTTGAAAAACCAAAACGGTCACATGAAGGGCCACTTCTAAACTTAAGTTTTTTAGTCACGGGTACTCTGCCAGTAAAGCGCGACGAAGCACAACAGCTAATTGAGGAAAATGGGGGTAAGTTATTATCCTCAGTTTCTTCAAAACTAAGCTATTTAGTCGTCGGTGCTGACCCCGGATCTAAGGTAGATAAGGCGGAATCACTTGGGGTCAAAATGATTTCTTGGGAAGAACTACAAAAACTAGTTAAGTAATCATTTGGGCCAACTGTCCAAACTATTGACAGGTATTTTTTCTACGAAAAATATTTAGTGCCGTTTGAAAGCATAAATTGTGCTAAGACATTCGCTATGAAAAATATTTTATTTTTAATGGCTGTGATGGGTTGGTTTACATCATGCGGATCAAGCAGTGGTGAAAAAAGGCCCGAAGCAGTTCGGCCGCAATATTTAGGTGATCTGGATGAAAAAGCACAAGCGCTTTACGGTAAAAAATATGAAACATTTTTCTACGCTTGCGATTTTCAGCTGCGGGAGAAGATTTTAGAGCTAGCCGCTGCGGTCGAAGCTAACAGGGGAAATATAGTTAAGTTAAATGCAGAAAGGCTTGCTCAAAAATCAGATGTTAAAAAAGTACATATTAATGGATTCGACTTTTTAGACTTGGGTCCTAAGAAAATTCAAAGTGACGCGTGGGAAAAAGAAAGCATTTCGTGGCAAGCAGTTTATGACGACTACCTTAAGGTAAAATCAAATTTTTCGGATCCCGCGTGGATATCTATAAATCGAGATACACGGTCACTAATAGTTGACGATTCCGGTCGAATTGAAGGCGGTGAACACCCGGACGTCCGCCGCGAAAATGAAAAAGTTATTCTAAGCACATTTGCCGAAATTGACCGCTGCTTTACAGATAAACTCTGTACTTCCCTAAAGCTGTCAGCAGAAGAAAAAGTATGGTTAGTCCAAGGATTGCCACAGGCAAAGGCATTAGATTTTTTAACCTCGGAAATAAGTTACGAAAGCAAACGAAATGCCATTAATTTTTTACGCAGATCTATTGGATGGGGTGCAGAGCGGTTTGGATTTTTATTAAATTCATCTATCACGGTCGTCGACAGTATCCTTACTGTTCCACTTGATTTAAGTGTTTTTGAATCTCAAGATAGCATCTTCATACAAGCTGTTGAAAAAGAATGGAATACTGCTGGGTTAAATTTGAAAATAATTAATTCCAAAACGGGATTCAAAGTTAATATTGACTCAAGCCCTGGTGAGCGAGCATTTGTAAGCTATCGAGATAAAAAAATGCAACTCTATTCACCTACGAAATTAACTACTGTCTTTCATGAATTCGGTCACGTCTTAGGGCTTCCGGACACCTACTACACATCGTTTAACCAAACTAGCTGCGAATATGTCTTCGACTTTAACAATGGCGATATCATGTCCGGCAGTTCAAGCGGTAGCGTGCTTCCAACTCATACTCAAAAACTTAAGGATGCATACAAAATTAAATAATTACATCTGCTCGGCGCCGCATTTCGCGTCGACAGTTCCAGCGGTTGTAATGTTGTGTAAGTAAAGTATGACATCCATTTCGCCCTCAAGTGCTGTACCCAAACGGTCAAATGCATGTTCAGAATCAGCCAAATGGTTCGTTCCCAAAGTCGTTTCGTCTAACCAATGGTAATTAAAATCGATCGGTTTTTTCTCGACGATCGATTGAGCATTATACCATTTATCTTTCTTAAGTTTGAACACGAACATCCAATGTTTACAACCATCTGCAGGTGATTTTACCGTTGTCCCCGGAGCCGTAAACGCATCGGACGCGCTCATTTCGTAGCTGCTAGCAACAAATGGCGAATAGGCCTGTTCACGTACTGGTGTCGATCCGTCATCGTAGCCAGATGCGTACCAATCTGTATGTCTGTTTACAGAATCTCGCAATCTTTCAAAAGCTAATTCTTTGTTTGGTTTTTTTGTATCAAAACCTACGATCGTGTTAAAACCCAAATCTGGACGCGACCAGAATGTTTTTTGACTGGCGCTCCACGGCGCCAGAAAATCAAAGCGGACAACCTGTGCATCTTTTTTCTTTTGGTCGACAATAACTTTTTTTGCTTCAATCTCTTTTTGTTTTTCTGCAACTTGATCAGCAGTAAGTTTTATTTCTTCACCCGTTTGAAAATTCCAAGTAACATATTCGCCGGCTTCATTTTGTTCTAACTCTTGAACAAAATCATCTTCGCCGGGCTGAAAAGATAATTTAAACCCGAAAGGTTCTTCTAGTGGTTTTAAATTTGGAACCATTGTAACCTTGGCCCGCGTGTTAGAAAATACGGCGTCGTGCTTAGCATCGCGCATAAGCCATGTGCTTAAACCAGCGCGTGCTGCTGACCAACGATATGCAAACGGCGATTTAAAATATTTTTCACAGATATCGGGATCGGCCATGCGATCTTTAATAGCGTCTTTAAGTACGTATTTGCCGTCCACTCGTGTACAGCTATTCGCAATTGATGACGAGTACCAAATCATTCCGTTTGATTCCGGCGAGTTTGGTTTGAAATTTGAATCACCACGAAAATCATAAATATAATCTAAGTCTTCAGCCGAACAACGGTTCTTAAATTTCCTAAATTCGGCTTGATATTGAGGTAAATTCTTTTCTTGAAACTGTGCGCCCGCTTCAACGTAGCGCTTAAATATAAATTTTGTTTCACAAACAGTAAAAGGTTCAACAGGATAGTCTTCGTTGTACTTTCCAATAATACTTCGAAAATTCTTCGATCTAAGAAATTGATCCTTCGCATTGAAAATTGCGCGGGTGTTGCCAATGTATTTCGCGTACGATTCGGCTGAAACCTGCGACCAAAGCTCATTATTTAAATTGATCGTTCTTTGGGGTTCTGCCGGCAGCGTGTACATTTTGTTTACCCAGCGAATTTTTTCTTTAATTAAGGTCGGGCGATCACGAAATTCTCCGCATAAAACAGTCATGAATGCGTGTGCATTTTTTTTGCCGCTTTTAACTTCTTTGACGTTTGGAAAGTCAGCAGGCACATCTACTAATTCTTTGTTAGCCTGTTTCAATTCATATGCATGCAAGGGGCCCGAATAAAAATAAAAACTGTACGGCGATACAACACTTAATTTTTGTACGGCTTTAATTACTTCGGGTTGTTTGTAATTCGGCTTGGGAATATCGGCACTTTTTCGATCGCCAATGCAATAGCTTTCCCAAATCGCTTCGCTTTCATTTTCGGTACCAGGTACCGGCGGCAGAATGCTTGCGGCAAGATTTAGACTGCAGACAGTGGTAGCAAATAAAATTTTAATTTTTAACATATTTATTTACTCCCTGATTGCTGAATGTTGGAAACTCTGCTGGTAAAAATGGGGTTATTTCCGGTAATGCTCTGGCCGGTTATACATGGGTCGGCTTTACCTTCGACCTGTATGCACAAGTAGGGGTTTGCCGATCCAACTTGTGCAGCACGAACTGCCTGTTGCTTCCACCGCGTAAGCCAAGATTTTTGCTGAGGCTTTACCTGCTGCAATGGAATGCCAATAACCAGATTTTTATCCGCAGAGGTTATTTTTCGATCGCGGTTGCAGTCTAAATGTAGGGTATACATTAAATCTTCCGTATCACGTGCCACGCGATTATTTTCTGAATATTGAATTTCTCCACACTGCCGCACGACAGCTGCGCCAGATTCAGAACTTGGCACTCGATTGTCTTTTTGCATTTGTCCGCAGCTAACTAGAATAAGGCTAAGCAAAAAAATTATTTTATTTTCCAAGCTCAGCTCCGTTTTTATTTATAATTGGCTCTTCTTCTAGTAAATCTTTAACGTTGCCGGTCGTTGGCAAGTCAGCCACGGCAGTAGCAAGTTTGGTCCATGTGTATTCATAGTGATCTGCGAATGTCTTCACAACCTCGGGAATCATAACGTAATACGTGTTTTCCCAATTCGTTTTAAATGCCGCGCCCGTTAAGTTTGCTGATCCAGTTAATACAGCTTTAAATTCTGTTTCGTCGGCAAATATCAAATACTTGCTATGGTGAAGTTGGTGTTCGTCAGAGTTTGTTTCCATCAGTTTTACTTTAGCACCCTGCTTAGCTAAATTTTCCATGTGAAACCACTCTGCTGGTTGAGTATCGCCACCCGAGAATGCAGGATCATTGACGTTATAGTATGTGTCATCGTCAGCTACGATTCTTAGTTCAGGTTTATTTTTAGATGTCATTCGGCTTTTTAATGCAGCTAACATAGTGGAATAAAGAAACCGGTGACACCCGATCCATATTTTTTTTGCATTATTAATTCCGGGAAATCCATCGGTACCAGAAAGCAAATAATCAACCGCAGTTTTTTTAGTTGATCCCGCAATTGGTTCGCCTTCCCCAGGAAC
>JANPNP010000053.1:0-2736 GCA_031427535.1 Bdellovibrionales bacterium
AGTGATCACCACTACGCTCTACGCGGATAATGGATTTAGAATTCGGAATTTTTAGTAAAACAACACATTCAAAATGCGGGCGCCGATTTTCGGTACGGTGTCTATCTTCGTGTACGGTCACTTGCGCTTCTGATTTGGGAAACTGTTGCAAAAAAGGATAGATCGTATCTTCGATCTTATCTTGCAAGTAATTCTGCAAATTTTCGGTAGGCTCGAAATCTCGAATAACAATTTTTGTTTGCATTTTTTCTCCTTCGTTTAAGCGGTGAATGGCTTTCACCACTTGCAGTATCTACTTTTGAAGGTACAAAGTTAAAAATAAACTTGGTCGTGTGCGCACAAACAGCCTAAAGTTAGGATTTTGGTCGTGGCCAGACGAAATCTTGGGGCCGAGAATAGAGTTTTCTCAACACTGCGGAATAAATTAATTTTCTTTTTGGTGCATGAATATGCCGTGCTTTCACTGCTAGCAATAGCGCTAAAGAGAATGCCACGGAAACATTTATAATACCCATCGAGGCCACACCACAAACGGCTAACCAAAAATCCCAGTTGTCTAGCATTGCTGATGGCAAAGAATAAAGTGCAGCGGTTAAGGCCCCGCTAGATAAAGTGACGTGCCTAACTTCAATATAAATTCCTAGAAATTGCAATACAACTGGGAATAGGCCTAATAGAAAACCAAGCGAAATGCTGGACGCAATTCCTAAAATGTTTCGTTTTAAAAAAAGTGAAAATGTTTTTGCACGCAGTGGACCCATGACAAAAATCATACGCCTGTTCGCCGCCAAGGCCGGTGCAATTTGATGGTATGTAAACCAATTTTCGATCCAACCAGAAAATAGGCTAGAAACCCACAGTAAGACCCCCGTAAACGCCGCATAAATTGGGGTCATGCCAATAATTGAAAAACTTTTCATCGTAAAAAGCGCGTCCTCAGCTGTTAGAAGGGGTGCCGTAAATAAGATACTTAGAACCCAACACAAAAATAACGTTACCGGTACAACTCCGAGTACATTTCCAAAAATAGCTGCAAACTGCGATCTAATGGTGTGGACAATTTCATCGGTTAAATTTGCAAGCGCATTAGGATCTTCAATTGAATCCATCTTTGCCGCTAATGCCGGAGCCGTCGACGAAGGCTGCTTAGTACCTAGTGTAAAGTGGCAAAAATGAATCGCTAAAAAGCTGATTGAATAGTTTAAGCTGGCGACGACGCCGCCAAAAAATGGTTCGAAAGGCACACGATGAAGGATTAACTTTAACAGCGCGGTCAGTGACGTAATTATTCCGCCGCCGATCGCGCTTTTTATTAAAATTAAATACTGCTTAGGATTTCGTGTGATATAGTGTTCGCCAGTTTCACCGTTACGCTCAACTATTTTTCTAGAAAGAAGTGCAAAAATTTGATTAAAAAAACTAATAAGGCTGCGTTTTTTAATATTTTCCGCGATTAAATTCTCTAAAAACTGTGAAAGCATAACTGTATTAACAGGGTTTGATTGTAATAATATGACAAGGTCACTGATCCGTTTAAGAAGATGCTCTAGACGCTCAATTTTAAAAACGATTTGTATACTAACGCCATGCTGATCTAAATACTGTTGGACTTCTAGTAACGTATTTTTGCAATCCACAATTTTCTTAGCCACCACAGCCGCAAGTACTTGCTGCTGCGCTAAATCAGGTTCTGTAATAAATTTTTCGACGTAATCAGGCAGTTGGTAAAAGGCCGAGTTTTCAAAATGCGAATCGGTAACTCGTTTACGTAAATCTGTTGATAACCCAAGGCCCTGCACTTGTAAGGCTAATAGCAAAATGGCCTGTTCACAGTCTGACTTTAAGCTGTTCCAATTTTCTTCTTCAGCGGAAACTTCAAAATGAAACAGCTCAACGATGCGTGCAAATGTTGCGTTATCCATCAGATGAATCCACTCAAAATCTTCTTGATCGTGAAAATTTTGACTAAAAATATATGAAAGTTCACGGTCGCGCGGTACCTGCGGTAGCCACTTTTCATTCATGCGACCACTTAGTTCACCTAAAAAATGATCTTGGCTAAATAAACCAATTTCAATAAAAAGCTCTAGGCCCTTACTGTCTTTGATTATCGAACGCAATGTTTGAGCAGTGCGTTTCTTCCATTCCAAATTACGATCCAGCACTTGTAAAAGGTATCGAACACGTGCCGCTTGCGGCACGCCCGTAGCAAAATCTAAATCATGGGCTGCATAGCCTTCGCGCCTGATCCAGTCGATTAAATCAAATAGCCAGTGTGTTCTATTTTTTAAAGACGCATTTGTGGGAGGATTTTGTGTAAGAATGACATCGATTTCCTTACGGTGACGTAAGGAATCCGATAATTTTGCAAAGAATAAAGAAATTTTATGATAAGGCATCTGACAGATTCTACCTATTATTTTTTAAGGACTCAACCTGTCAGTATCAACTTACATTGCGATTGGGAAAGAAACGCTAAGAACATAGCTCTTTTGTGTTCCTTCGAATCCGGTAAAGTTACCTAAAGCTGTGTCCGCAGTAGCGTCTTTATACTTAGCCTTTTGATACTCTCTGTTCACGCTTTCAACGGCTACATAAAGGCCCGCACCAAGACGGTATACATTGAATCCCGTGTACTTTACATCAACTCCGTTTATCGAGTCGGGATCTAAGTTACCGTCTAAAATAAATGTGTTCCACACACGGATACCAAAGAACGGAGTCTGTACTCCGACC
>JANPNP010000054.1:0-5415 GCA_031427535.1 Bdellovibrionales bacterium
CAGGCAATTTCACCTGTAATGATTCTGACAGTGTGACAGTCTACGGCTTTGCACTAACTAGCTGATATGGTTATCAATTAATTGGCAGTTGGCTAATGGGCTTATGATTGGGGGATTAATCGCTTCAATATTTTTCCAGAATCACCCTTGGGTAGATCCTGCATCTGCGTAAAGTACTTTGGAATTTTAAACTTAGCTAAATTGACCGCGCAGTGCTGTTGCAGTTCAGATAAATTAAACTGCACCTCAGAACGTGGCACAACATAGGCGTGACCCGATTCACCCCACTGGGGGTCCTGCACGCCTAATACGGCCGCTTCTTTTACCCAGGGTAGCTCTAATAGGACTTTTTCAATTTCAGCAGGGTACACGTTTTCTCCGCCGGATTTATACATGTCCTTTTTTC
Source organism: Bdellovibrionales bacterium (assembly GCA_031427535.1). Lineage (GTDB taxonomy): Bacteria > Bdellovibrionota > Bdellovibrionia > Bdellovibrionales > Bdellovibrionaceae > Pseudobdellovibrio. Next base: position 407 of record JANPNP010000054.1, read on the forward strand.
GGCCTACCACATAAAAATAGTTTTCATTATCAAAGTAAACTAAGTCACCGGTCTTAAGCCAACCATCAACAAAGGTGTCTGCAGTTGCTTTTTCATTATTCCAATAACCACTCATAGCCATTGGACCCTTTAGCCATAATTCGCCGACTTCTTTTGCCCTGCAAGTCTGACCTTGTTCATCAACAACTTTAACCTGAACATAAAAATTCGGAAAGCCGATCGATCCCATTTTTCGAACTGAATCACTTTCATTAAGTGAAAAAACGTTCGGCCCAAACTCAGTTAAACCATAGCCTTGTCGAACCGGAATTTTTTTTGCTTCCCACGTACGAATTTCTTCCAAGGGCATGGGTTCGCCGCCAACGATGGCATAACGAAGTGATGTTAAATTTACGGTTGAAAACAACGGTGACTGCGACATCATACGCATGGTTGTCGGCACCCCAAACAACAAAGTGGTTTTGTATTTTTCAGACAGATGCAAAATCTGGTCGCCATCAAATTTCTTGGTTAAAATGACGTGCGCGCCTCGATGAAAAAATGGTGTCGATAAAACGTTCCAACCCCCGGTATGAAAAAGGGGTAAGAAAATAACGGCTGCGTCAGCCTGAGAAATATTCAGCCGCAATGTTGTGTTAACAGAATTCCAAAAAAGCCCTGAATGGCTAATCATGGCCCCCTTAGGAAAGCCTGTCGTGCCGGAAGTGTAAATAATTAGTGCCGTCGTATCAGGGCGTGAATGAAAGGTATCAAATGGTTTTACAATCCGAGATAATTTTTCGAAATTTTTAAGATCTTCGAATTTTGCAACGCGAAGCTCGCTTTTAATTGACTGTAAGATTTCGCTAAACTGCTCTTCGAAAATAGCCAAAGTAGGCTGCGCATCATTGATCACATAGATCAGCTCCCTGGCAGTTAGCCGATAATTAATCGGCACTAATGTGGCCCCCAACCGCGCAAGCGAAAAGAAAAGAATAAAACTTGAAAGTTCATTGGTTGAAAAGTGAACGACGCGATCACCTTTTTTTATATTAAACTTTTCCTGAAGGTAAACGGCGCCTGAACAAGCCCGCTGAAAAAGCGCTGAATATGTCAACGACTGACCAGAGTCTCCATCTGTCAGTGCTACTGCATCGCCCGAGTACTGGGCCCAGCGTGCCAACCAATCTAATTCGAAAAACTCTGCATCATGGTTAGGTGTCATTAGGTATCGTAAGTCCACTCGATCGCAAGAGCTGTCATACTCATGCCGCCACCAGATCCTAGCATCACGATCAGATCACCTTTTTTCAGCTTGTGCTGTAATACGGCATCGCTTATGGCCATTCCGATGGATGCACCACCTGTGTAGCCATAGCGGTCCATGATATAGTGGGCGCGCTCGCGGGGAAGTTCTAAACGGTCCAAAGTTTCGTAAATACTTTGCACGTTAAACTGAGTGATGAAAAAATGTTTTACGTCTTGCGGAGTTTTGCCAATCGGATCCAAAACTTTTTTTGTTAACCGCGGCCAATGAATGCCGTTAGTCTCGGGTGGAATTTTCTTCGGAAATGCTAGAAGATTACGTTTTTTATCTAGCGTATCGTGCGTGATTTTTTCGGCAGAACCACCTGCGTATATGCCCATGTAATCGTGATACTGGCCGTCTGTGTACATTGTGCTGCTTAAAATGCCCGATGGTTCGGTGGTTGCTTGAATAACCGCAGCGCCGGCACCATCTGCAAACAATGATGCAATTTTATAATCATCAAAATTAAGCCACTTACTCATAGCGTAGGCCCCGACAACTAAAATATTTTTTTATATTTCTCGTCGGCTTGAATATATTTACCCGCTAAATCACAGGCAGTCACAAATCCAGCACAAGCAGAATTAATGTCAAATGTGCCTGCGTTTGTGGCTTGCAGTTTGTATTGTAAAACGGAAGCTGTAGAGGGCGATAAATAATCTGGCGTATCCGTGGCAACAACAATTAAGTCTAAGTCTGCGGCAGTGATTTTTGCATTTTTTAATGCCTGTTCCGCTGCAGGTATGATCAAGTCGCTGGTGCGCTGGCCATCTTCCATCCAGCGCCGTTCTTTAATATTTCTTGATGATTCTAAAAATGAACCGATGTCTTTCTTGTAAAGATTATCAAAATAAGAGTTAGGAATTACCCTTGTCGGAGCATAGTGCCCTGTGCCCCGAATTGCTGCATAACGCTTGTTTATCACGTGAGTTCTCCTTTAAACGAAGTAGAGTTCTACTTCCGTAAACAACAAATGGGTACTGTTTTATACTTGGCGTTACAACGGAAAATTTACCTTATCAATCCAGTTGACCTCTAGGCGTGCGCAAAGCAAAACAAACAGTGCAAATTATTCTTCAAGGAGACTCAGAAATGTCAAATTTAGATTTCAAATTTAAAAACAAAAATGCTGTCGTAACCGGTGGGGCGCAAGGCATCGGATTTCAAATTGCTTTATCTTTTTTGCAAGCCGGCGGGAATGTTTCTATCTGGGACTATTCGCAGCCAGCGTTAGATACTGCTAAAAAAGAATTATCTAGCTATGCGGGCCAAGTTCACTTCGCACAGGTCGATGTAACACAAAAAGAATCATGTGAAGCTGCTGTTCAGGGTTTACCTTGGGCTTGCGACGTTTTAGTTAACAACGCAGGAATCACCCGTGATAAATCATTCGGAAAAATGACTTTCGAAGACTGGAATGCCGTCATTACAACTAATCTAACGGGCTTATTCAACGTCACAAAAACTCTTTCAGAAAAATTTAATCCCGCTTCTACTAATAAGCGCATTATCAATATCTCAAGCGTGGTTGGACTTTACGGAAATTTTGGGCAAACAAACTATGCCGCTGCTAAAGCAGGTGTTATTGGGATGACAAAAACGCTAGCAAAAGAATTGGGCCGCAAGGGTTTTACAGTAAATGCCGTAGCACCTGGTTTTATCGCAACAGCAATGACGAATGCGATGCCAAAAGAGACGCTAGATATGATGGCCAGCAAAGTTCCAGTCGCGCGCCTTGGATCAACAAGCGACATTGCAAACGCTGTTTTATTTTTATCATCTGAACAAGCGGGTTATATTAACGGAACTGTTCTAAGTGTTGATGGCGGCATAGTATTATAATTTTTTAAACGAAAGTATTGAGGGAACATATGATTAAACTAATAATTACGGGATTTCTTTTTTTTGGCTTAGCAGCGCAGGCCTTAGAGCTTTCAAGGGATTTCAATGGATTTGTAACGATTGAATCAACTGATCTGTATGTTGAATATCTTGCGCCGCAGGCGGGTAATCCGACAGTGGTATTACTGAACGGTTTAACTTACAGTACCCGCCAGTGGGATAAGATGACTGCGGTATTAAAAACAATGGGAATTGGCGTTTTACGCTACGACATGAGTGGTATGGGGCAGACCCTACTTAAATACGGTGGCAAGTTTGAACCGTATCACTACGCAAACCAGGTGATCGAATTAGATCAGTTACTAACAACGTTGAAAATTCCGGCACCTTACAATCTAGTTGGATTATCTTATGGTGGTGGAATTGCTGCGGCTTTCAGTTTCAAATATCCGAAAAAAGTTAAAAACGCTGTTTTAATGGCGCCATACACTGCGGCTTTAGAAGGGCAGGATCAGTGGATCAAAACACAAATCGCTGTGACTCGTGCAATGTATCCATACAATCCATACAGCAATGACGAATTGTACGATTATTTTTTAAAACAAATCTGCTATTCAACTTACCCAGCATTAGAGCCAATTGTGCTAGAAAACCCCTACAAGCTAGAGGCAACTTTTCGCCTTACGCAAGGTATTCGCAAATTTAATGTAAACGATGAAATTGATCGTTTTCCAAAAAACTCTGTTCATTTGATCATCGCTAAAAAAGACCAGTATATAAAGCAAGCTGTGTTGGACGCTTTTTGGGATGCTATTCCAGCTGCTTCGCGTGCTAGTCGAATCTATGTTGAGGGTTCTGAACACAAAATTCCTGAGGCCGTACCTCAAAAAGCAGCAGAAATTGTTCGTGATATTGTTTTAAAATAATTACAGGAGATTTTTATGCCATTGTTTGATGTAAGCCCAACGACGAAAATTAACTATGATATTTTTCCGAATACTGTGCCTACGACAACTTTATTTATTCATGGAAATTTAGCGTCAAACCGGTGGTGGATGCCATCGGTAGAGCTATTTAAATCTCAATATGCGGGTACACCCAATTTGCAAGGTTCATTAATTTGTTTAGAATTTCGTGGTTGTGGAAATAGCTCTGCGCCTACCGCTGAAAACGAAGTCACCATGCAAAATTTTGCTAATGACTTCATCGCGGTTGTTCGCTCGATGAAGCTGGGGCCGGTAAATGTTGTCGGTCACTCAACTGGTGGACTTATAGCAGCATTGATGTTGGCAACTGCTCCAGAGCTTTTTAACAAAGCGTATTTGCTAGATCCTGTAGGTGCTGAAGGTGTTAAATTTGATCCGGCAATGATTGCCGCCTTTGATCAGATGAAACTAGATAAGAATTTAACAGCCATGATTATTGGCTCAACAATTCACGACAACAACGCTGATTCGGCATTTTTTAAAGATGTCATTGTAGAAGATGCTTTTAAATCTGTAAAAGCAGTTGGACATTTAGTGTTGAAAGCTTTGGATGGGTTTGATGCAACAGCTCAACTAAAAAACGTACAGCTTCCGGTAAAAGTTGTTCACGGCGAGCACGATCAGTTGTTAGCACGAAGTGAATCAGAAAAATTAGCCAAACTTTTTAAGAATGGCCAGTTTGAAATTTTACCAGGTTGTGGTCACTGCGCAAATGTGGAAAATCCAAAACTTTTCACGCAGTCTGTAAGTCAGTTTTTTTTCAACTAACTGCTTAGTAACTGATCCCTTATAAGGTCCCAGAGCAACTTACTCCGACCTCTAAAGACTCGATTTATTTAGATTTTTTTCTTTCGGACGGTACTTCTGATTGTACACAATCAGAAGTCAACCAA
>JANPNP010000055.1:0-1892 GCA_031427535.1 Bdellovibrionales bacterium
CCGGATAACAATAAAACTGGGGTAAGTAGCAGCCTAGCGGTGAATGCAATACCAAGTGATCGCAAGGTCTTCATTTCTGTAAATATTAATCACCCTTACATTGGTGATTTAACCATAAAAGTAACTGCACCTGACGGGAAAATAGTTATGCTTCACGAACGCGCAGGCGGCCGCACAAGAAATCTTATAAAAAGTTACGAAGTGACCTCACAACTTGGTCAAGTTAGTGCCAACGGCAATTACAAACTGAGCATACAGGATTTAGCATCAGTTGATAAAGGTGCGCTTGTCAGCTGGAACATCAGGTTTAAGTAATAGCAATCCAGAGCCCCTATTGAGGCCCCACCTAGCATTGATACTGATTTCCAACTGACATCTTTCGAAATGCAATAAGTGCATTGATGCTGTCAATACAGTCCGGAATATAAAGAGGTTTCCTAAGAAAGAATGGATACTCCTCATAGTTTTCACCAATCATCGTTGAAAATTTTTTTTCTGCGATGCCACTAGTAAATAAAAATAAAATTTCTGTATCTCTGTACTGCCTCCAAAGATCTACACCGTTTTTTTCACCGGCCAACATAATATCAGCAATAACAAAATCAAACTGATCTTCAATTTTTTCGCGATCACTAATCAGCTTTACTGCACCCTCTTCTGATCTGGCCCAGCGAATAATGGCCTTCGAATCAACAGTTCGAATGATATGTTCCCAGATTGGCTGAAGCGTAAAGTCGTCTTCAACCACCAGGTACTTTCGGTGTTTAGGAAAGGTTAACAACGCTTCTCTTTGATCAACTAATTTAATTTCCGCATCCACTTGTAACTCCATACATCCTCCACGGTTGTATTGATAGGATTGACCGCTAAGGTTTTGCTGACGTGAATTTGCTTTGGAAATTTCTCCAACTAACTAAACTGGACCTTTGTCATGTCGACTTATTTATCATCTCTTGTCTTATTGTGACGGCCATACCCAGCGGAGAAATCTCCATATTAAATTCATGTGCCTACCAATTGAATTTTAGAAAATAAGCAATAGAATTCAGTTGATTTTAATTTCCAAGGTGCTCAGATGGAGATACCCTATGTGGATGTCGCTAAAATTATTTTTTCGAAGCAAAAATTTACTTATTTCAGGCATGATCTTATCAGCAGCTCCTGTCGCACTAACATTTTTTTTAGTTAATGAAGCTGAAAAAATAAGTGCAATCTATATTCATACTATTGCAACCCAATCAAAGCTCGATGATATAAATAAAAATATTAAAGATTGGGTTATTTTTTCACAGAATGAAAAATATCCCCTTCGTAGTGAAAGCTTAATTACAGTCGCAAATAAAGTAAATCAAGACATAGCCGTATTAAATAACCTGTTTAGAAATGAAACTCAGATGCAAAGAGCTATCAAGCTTGGTCAATTATGGAAAAAATTAACTACAACTTCTTCGGTCGATGCCGTAAGTATGCTTATTGAAATTGATGAGTCAATTAATACAATCGATAAGGCAGAAGAGTTAGTTGCTAAAGAAAAGCAAAAAAATATTTCAGATACAACCTTTCTAGCAAAAGTTGTATCGACTATGTCTATTTTTTTAGGTATTATTATGACCCTTATTTCTATATTTATAACAAATAGAAATTTAAAAAAAGAACGCGAACTAAATGCCGAACTAAAAGTTTCGGAAACTAAGGCCCTGGAAGCTTCAAGGTTAAAAGCTAGCTTTCTAGCTACAGTTAGCCATGAAATTAGAACACCGTTAAATGGAATTATTGGATTGTCCGATGTATTAAGAAAAATGCCCTTAAAAGAGGATGAGTTTCGCTTTGTAGAACTTATTCACAATTCTGGCAAAACTTTACTTAAAATTATCAATGACATTCTAGATTTT
>JANPNP010000056.1:0-5151 GCA_031427535.1 Bdellovibrionales bacterium
GGCTGTCATCTTTCTGTCATCACAGAACGAAATAAAACGAAATTTCATGAAATATCGAAGCGAACGCTCGTTCTTCGTTTGCGTGTTATTAAGTACTTAGAACCGCTTGGTATTTTGTTTTTTTGACTACGAACCTGAGAAAAAATTGGGGTGACCAACGGGGCTTGAACCCGCGACCCTGGGAATCACAATCCCATGCTCTACCAACTGAGCTATGGCCACCACATTGATTAAAAAACGTACTAATTTATAATCAGTCTACGATTTAAAATCAAGGGTTAACGTCCGATTGACCATTTTTTAAGTTAAAACTAAGCTGAAAAGCATGGAAGAGATCGAAAAGTTTTTTAAATGCCCCTACTGCCTTGAAAAGATCTCGATGATTCTGGATATTTCGGTTGCGGGGCAGCAGCTGTACATCGAAGACTGCGAAGTGTGTTGCCAGCCAATTCAGGTGCAGTATTCCAGCGAAAATGAAAAAGTTAAAGGCTTTGTGGCGGACAAAGCCCAATAATCTAACCAATAATTTATTATTTAATTAAGGCAATCTTTAAATCTTTTAATTTGCTGTCAGCAGGCTTTCCAAACCAGATCGATAAAATATTTTCAGCTAAAGCGGGTGTTCCGTTAAAGGTTTTAATTTGCACGGGATCTTCTAATAATAAAGAAACCTGGTTCGCATTCCAAACAGCCGTGATTGAAAACGATTCGTCTTTGGTGAATTTTTTGATCGAAGCCACTTCTGACATTACGGCCGCAAGTTCTGGCGACATCGAACGCGTGGTGATCTTGTTGGCCTCAAGCCCCTCTTTAAATGAATCGGCCACTTTTTGGCCTGGCAGATCACGCAAAAAAGTCAGGCGCAACTGTACCGGGCCTGCGTCTTTAAGCGATGCTAAGAAGCCATCTTCGGTGCGAACTAGTTTTTCTGGATTAGCAGCTAGTAACTGAATGGTGTAAACGCGAACGGGGACTAAACCAAATACCGCTTTTTTTCGTAAACCGTAAGAGACATTTTTTAGCTCCGTTGTAGTTTCGCCAGCAATTAATGTACGGGACAACATCATAGGTACCTGCTCGAATTTTTCTTCGCTGGGCTTTGACGTCATTACGTATTTGATTGCTTGAGCGTTTGCTTCGACCATTGGCGCATCGCCTACGGGCTGTGCTGGCGTCGCCGGTGACGTTTGAAGGGTGGTCTTCGTTACAGGCTCTGCTTTATTTCTTTTTGCAAACGCGGGCGTAGTTGAAACCGAAGTTGCGATAATTATAGACATAAAACTTATGATCACAGCTACAGACATGAAATCTCCTTGTTAATTGAAACAACTTTCATCAGACAATCTGTGAGTCACAGTGTCAATCTAAACACAGTGCTAGTTCGGCTATTATAGCTTTGTTACGCTTAACTCATATTTTTAAGGGGAATTTAAAATGAAAATTACCGCTGTTATTTTTGCTGTGCTGATGGTGCTTGTGTCTCATGTTAGTTACGGAAAAGATATGGTCCACCGAATGGGTTTGGGCATCAAAAATAATACCTCTGAAAATTTACCCTCACTTGCAGGAGTTTACTTTTTTGCGCCAGATTTAGCATTTACCGGCGGCGTTGGATTAGATACTAAAAAAGATTATTCAAAATTTCAACTGCATGCCGGAGTTCGAAAAGTGATTTTTACGGAAAGTAATTTAGGTTTTTATACTGGCGCACAAATTGGCTTAGTAAACTACGAAGAGCCCATCATCGGTAAGCAAAATGGTTTTGAACTTTTAGCCGTATTTGGTACCGAGTTTTTTTTCGCAGGTCTTGAAAATTTGGGTTTTACCTTCGAAGGCGGTGTGGGCGTTGCATCTTTAAAAGATGTTAGGTTCAGAACGGTAGCCGATGATCCGTTTCGTGCCGGACTTATTTTTTATTTTTAAAAGACTATAACTTACAAGGAGATTTTATGAAAAAAGTAATTCACACAGATCATGCACCTAAAGCTGTAGGGCCCTATTCGCAGGCCGTGCAAATGAATGATTTTCTGTTTTGCTCGGGACAAATTTCAATCGATCCCAAAAACCAAGAGGTTTTTACGGGTGATATAAAACAGCAAACTGAAATGGTTTTAAGTAATATTGATGCTGTTTTAACTGCTAGTGGTTTCAATTTTAACCATGTGATTAAGACGACAATTTTTCTAACTAGTATGTCTGATTTTGCCACTGTAAATGAAATTTACGCCAAGCGCTTTACCAAAGATCCGCCGGCGCGGTCGACAATTGCTGTTTCGGGTTTACCTAAAGGGGTTAACGTCGAAATCGAAGTGATCGCTAACAAAAATGCGGTTTAGTTTTTGACCTTAAACCAAATTCTAAATTCTAAATCGGTCAGACGGTGGGTCCTTGCAGCTTTAGGCATTGGACTGATAGGTTCGTCACTTGCTACCGAGCATTATCAGATCGTAAGCGAGCCTGAAAATAAACTTAGCGATATTGTATTGCCGCTAGATTGCGGCGTGGTTCTTACGGGCTCATCTGGCCGCATACGTGAAGCCTTTGAAGCTCTGGCGCAAAAAAAAATTAAAAAATTAGTAATTGCTGGTGTTTATAAAGAAGCACAGCTAAATCAAATTTTCCCACACCTGCCTTTTTATACAGACGTGTCAGAAGATGATGTCATCTTAGATAAAAAATCCGAAAGCACTTACGGAAATGCCGTACAAAGCTTAGCCTTAGTAAAAGCTCTTAAGTGTCGAAATATACTGCTGATTACATCACAAATTCACATGTTTCGCGCGCATCGTATTTTTCAAGAAGTCTATCCAAGGGACATTCGAATCGCAAAGATGACAGTGGCAAATAAGAAAGATTTCGGGTTTTTAGATGGGCTACTAGAAACAGTTAAGTCCTCATTTTATTGGGCCCTAGGTCTAGTCACCAGCATAGCTGTAAATTAACCAGCGTAGCTGGGAACTAACCAGCTTAAGTAAATTTCAAAGCTTCCGATATGTACCAAATGGGTACATTTAAACCACCACAGCTTGACGCCGTTCACTTACAAGATGCAACTTTTCATGCCGATGGATTTGACCCGGTACTTACCCACGTGGATCTTGAATTGCCACTGGATCAGAATGTTTTAATTCAATCTTCAAACCCAAATCATGCGTTACACTTTTTGCAAATTCTAGCTGGTCAGCAGAAACTACAAACAGGCTGCATAAAATGGAATGAAAAAGACATTTTTAATGATGAGCTTAGCGACGTGTTACCGCACCAACTTTTAGGGTGCTACTTTGATCACAACCGGCCCCACCCACAAAAAACAGTTAACAACATTCTTAATGACGCCGGCATTAGACCCGAGCGCATGTTTGAACTTTTAGAGCAGTTTCAAATGACTGAACTAGCGCAACAGAAATTTGCGCAGCTGACGTATGAATCACAGAAAACGATTCAGTTAATTTCAGTTATTAGTAAAGAACCCCAGATGCTTCTGCTGGAAGACCCTGCCATGGGACTTTCGGAATTTTTATTCTTAGAAATTCTGGATTTGATCCAGTTTGGACAAAGACGTGGAAATTTAAGGCACATTTACTTAACTAATCACCATCCCACAGCCCTGCGTCACATGGACGTAGCTGTTATGCATCTTGAAGACGGCTTACTGTATTTCGACGAGAAATTAGATCAGAAGAAAATCTTTAACTTCTAGCTTTTATTCGGCCATACTTAGCTGGCCTATGCCAGTAAATAACTTTACAAACAATTTAAGTCTGTTATTTCTTCAGCGATTAATCTTGTCTAAGCGGTCGGGCTCGTTGATTCGGCGAATAACCATTCTTTCTTTTATCGCGATCGTATTGTCTATAACTTCATTTTTCGTGGTGCTGTTTGTGATGAACGGCATGAACCAAAATATAAAAAAAAGAATCATTTCGCTTGAGCCCCACTTAACAACGTATCAAACCATCCCACAGGATCAAATTGTGAAGGACTTGGCGCCAGACAGTGAGATCATATTTTTTAATAATTTTGATATTATACTTAGGACCATCGATGGACAATTTCGCGGCGCCCAGGCCACTGGATATAATTCTGAAGGCCTAAAAATTTGGATGCAGCACTTAAAAAATTTAAAAAACAAAGAACCCCAGTACGCACAACTGGGACAGTTTGACGTCGATCTTGCAACGCTGATACTGCAAGAGGGTGAAGTTGCCGTTGGTGTTGATCTAGCACGGTCGCTAGGGTTACTTGAGGGCGATGAAATCACATTAATCCCTCCGGAAACATTGCTACTAAGCTCTTTAGAAACTCCGCTATTTCAAAAAGTAATCGTAAAGCGAATTCTAACGACAGATCTTTACGACTTAGATTCAAAACTCATTTTGTACAATGCCGAAAACACGTTAAAGTCTTTTGCTAAAACGTTAAGCTTAAAGCGTGGAAGTCATATTTGGTTAGCGTCCGTTGGCAGCGCTAAAGGTATTAAAGAAGAATTGCTTGAAAAAAATATTGCAGCCGAAACCTGGCAAGAGAAAAATTCTGATTTGTTTTTTGCGTTGCTTATGGAAAAAAGCATGATCGGGGTATTTTTAGGCTTGGCCGGATTAATTGCGTCCTCGTCGATATTAACGGTGCTAGCGCTGCTACTGTCACAAAAGCGGCGTGACATTGCGCTTATTAAAACGATGGGCTTATCACAAAATAAAACGCTGTGGTTATTTACCAAAATGGGTTTGTGGATTTCAGGCAGTGCAATAGCTTTAGGAACAGTTTTAGGTTTGGGAATTAGTTTATATTTAGAATACAACCCCATAAATGTTTTACCTAACATCTATTACGATTCATCCATTCCGGCATTAGTTGATTTTAGCTTTGTTATTTTGGTTGTCTGCATTTCGCTAGGGCTTGCGTTCTTAGGATCCTACGTGCCAGCACGTGCCACATTAAAAATTCAGCCAGCTATTCTGCTACGGCAGAAAAACTAGCGGATTAATATCAATACGGCGTGCATTTTTTTTCCTCTGAAAGTTGTATACCTGTAGACCAATGCCGTTCACTTAGTGGTTTTAGGAACGGCAGAGAAAAAATCCATGTCAGTATTGAAAGTTGAATCCAATCTTAGATTGTTCTGGATAGATACATGAGACATCTTTCTCC
>JANPNP010000057.1:0-1828 GCA_031427535.1 Bdellovibrionales bacterium
TTCGATCACCTGAATTTTCGCTAACGGTAAGCTCATATTTAAGTTTACAAGCACATCAACCCCAGCTGGAATTTTCAGATCAAAAAAAGCGCTTTTAAGCCGTAATTTAGAGCGCGCATCAATTATTTCCGGCGCGCGGTAACGAACAGCTCCATCAACAATTATAAATTCGCTGACATCACCCGTGTCAGGACTTACTTGCGGTACTTCTACTTTTGTTTTTGGCAGCACCGTTAATTCTTCGCCACCGGAAAACTTAAGCGTTACCTCGTCGTCAATCCGCGTTGTGATTACGAATGAATTCTTAATTTTTAAATTTTTTTCAAGCGGCGCAAGCTTTCCGTTTTCAAACTTTATTTCAGGGGCCTTCTTCCATGAAATAACTTCGGGAAATGATTCGACCTGCACCGCATACGTTGGTAAATACAGCAACAAACTAAAAGCAAGTAAACAGATGTTAAAGCTCATGCATTTCCAATTCTTTTAACTTAGACCACTTTAAAAAAACGGAATACGCTGCCGACTTCGCAATAAAGTAACCGGCCCAACCATCCATAAAACCAAGCTTTAAAATATAACACTCGAAAAATTTTAAATTTGGCTTAATTATGAAATTCAAAATGGAAAATTTTATTCCTTGGCGGTGAAGCTTTTGCGCAAGCAGGCCAGAATACCGATTGTTGGTCGATATATGATGTTCAACTGATTTAAAAACGTAGTGATTTAAGTGATTTGAAAGCTTAGCATAACTTTTAGCTTCAACTTTTTCATGCACCTCTTCGGGGGTCCACTTTGCTGTCGTACGATTAAATAAGCGCACTTGATAATCAGGGTACCAACCGCCGTGATGAATCCACTGTTTTAAATAATAGGATAAGCGCGGAATACTGTAGGCCACGTCGTTTGACAAAGTTAGCGTGTCAATTTCGTCGTGCAACGTTGCAGGCACCTCTTCGTCGGCGTCCAGCGAGAAAATCCAGTCATTAGCAGCTAACTCGGCAGCTTTATTTTTCGTTGGACCAAAACCTAACCATGGTCCAACAGTCACTTTGGCGCCCATTCCTTGCGCAATTGCTACGGTTTTATCAGTAGAACCCGAATCGTAAACAATAATTTCGTGGGCCCACTGAACAGACTTTAAACATCTTTCAATATTTGATTCTTCATTTAAAGCTATGATGACCACACTTAGGTTTGTTTTTTTCACTAAAAATAGTGTCACAACCTTTCATCTTTCTTGTCAAACTAAAGTCTGCCCCGCTACGATACAGAATATGAAAAAACAAAAACTAATGAAAATTCTAAAAGTAAGTATCGTCTTTTTAACAGCTCTTATTTTAAGTCGCACATCGATGGCCTATTTATCGATTGGTGAAACCGCTGAAGTATTACCTGAAGGTTATTATAAATTTGGATTGCAACCACAACTTGTTGTATCAGATGGCGGCGGCTTCAATATGGGCGCCTACATCGATGCAAATTTACAAAATGGCATTGATGGACGGCTTGAAATTGGCGGTGGCGACACTGAATTTTGGACGGCTGGAACGGTGAAATGGGTGCCAATTCCAGATGTGGATCGTCAACCGGCTGTTGGCTTTCGTGGTGGTTTAAGTTTCGCCCGTGATGGCGGTTCAGATGCGACCCACCTGTTGCTAGCGCCTATTATTAGTAAAAAAGCGGACACGCGCTATGGTGAAATGGTTCCGTTTATTGCCTTGCCACTTTCAGTTCCTGTGATCAATACCAAAAAAAGTAGCGCCAGTCGGGCGCTGCACGATCTGGAAACGCTTGGATTGCTCGAGAACGATGGCCGCATCGTGGCCTA
>JANPNP010000058.1:0-4794 GCA_031427535.1 Bdellovibrionales bacterium
GATTTCGAGTAGAGCGCGGCGGGCACTTCGAGGACTTCTTCTTGGGTGTTGGCATTTTATCCTCCGGAAAAAAGAATCAAATCTTGCTCGAATTTTTAAGCAAAATCAATAGTTAATTCAGTTTTATATTTTTCAGCTTCAGATCTTTCAATGAGGCAAACGGATTTGCTTTCTCGACGCCTAAATTCTCATCATAAATAACTGGGCTGTGACTTGGTGGTTTATCACACAAAGTACAATCACCGTTGGGCTTTGTTTTTGGCATTGGGTTAAACGGAACATCAATAGCAATAGCTTCGTGCAAATAATCGCCTAAATCAAACTGATGATTTACATACTCTAGAACTGCAACTCCATCGCCGTCATCGCTGATCGCAACACTTGATTTGATGTATTTTCCAGTGCGGTCCATTTCAGGCTTGGGAATAAGGATTTCATTGATTTTCTTGGTGACGGGAAATTTAAAATCGTCGCCACAGCGGGAACATGTTTCGCCAGTTCGTGTGGTGATGGTGCCAGTCAGTACAAAGTCTTTTGAATTTAACGGTTTTATTAAAAACTGAATGTCGTACGGTTCGTCTTGGATCAGATCGGCAAGAGCCGGATTAAGCTCTGCGGTTTTACGATTAAATTCGTAGCTTCGGCCGTCTTCGGGGATTTCATTTAATTTGATTTTCATAAGGATCTATGAACTACAGCACAACGGGTAATGCCGTCAACTTTTAGACCCAGCCGTAATTAAAACTAACACTTATGCGCGGTGATTTTGAAGCATTTGCAGGAACCTCGTGACGAAGCCAGCTTTCGAACAAAATAAGATCGCTAGGCTTTACTGCTAGACTTACGAACCGTTGATTATGCAGTTTAGCATTTGGCCTTAACAGCGGAGCATTCATCAGGAAACCTAAGCGGGGGTCTTCAAGCTTCAGCGGACTTGCGCCCTTAGGAACAGAAACATAATAAGTTCCGCTAATTACCGATTGGGGATGAATATGGGCCGTGTGCTGAACCGCTCCGGGCATGATGTTAACCCAGCAGTTGGTCATCTTTAGATTTGTTTTGGTGCTGGCTTGGTAATCAAGGTTTTTCAAATACGCATCAACGTGTTTATCAATTTTTTTTTGTAGTTTTTCAAAAGTGCTTGAAAACTGATGCAGCTTATCCAGCGAGCTATAGGAAGTGTAGCCGCTTTGGTAATTTGTTGCAGACCATAATTGGCCGTCATGATCTGATTTTTTAATTAATTCGATTTCGCTAGCTAAATCTAGCAAATCGAATTTTATTTTTTTTTGATAAATTTGCGTGATAAATAATTGCTTCATACAGATTTTATTAGCTTTGTTGTTTAGTAAAGTCACTGATGGTTTCATTTGCATAATCGAAATTTAGCTTCAATTTGTTAATTCTGTGAACAACTTACAGTTAGGTTTTCGTGAAGATCACTTAAAGAGCTTTCCGAGCTGGCAGATACATTGTAGTAGATTCACGTATGAAAACTTTTTTAATTTCTTTGTTATTTTGTTTGTCTGCTAAGGCCTCGTTAACAATCTCGGGGATTTCATCGGGCGGGGCTATGGCCGCGCAGATGGGTGTCATATATTCTGAGCATTTTTCAGGCGTTGCAACCGTAGCGGGTACATTTTATTACTGCGCGGGTGATGATTTTGTCACAAAAATGCAGGCAAGCGAAAAATTGGGAACTTTTAATTCATCGCTTTTTAAAATGCGAATTGATCGCGAGCATATGTTTTCTTTTAATCCAAAAGCTATATTTGACTTGGATCCCGCAAATCCGATGTATACAGCCGTTAGTGTTTGTATGAAAAATCCGGCGCGTGCTGTGATGCCGGTTGAGGCAATGGCTGAATTTGAAAAACAGAATTTGATTAACCCGCTTGTAAGTATTAGAAATCAAAAAATTCTTCTTTACCACGGTCAGAATGATAGCGTTGTGAACCCCCAAATGGCCGAAAAGTTATCTGAATTTTACCTGCAAAATGGCGTAAGCCCACAAAATCTAATGCAGATCACGCGCCCTAGTGGTCATAGTTTTCCGACAGACAAGGTAGGTTTAAATAGCTGCGCCACTGAAAAAACCCCGTATGTGTCATCGTGCAATTTTAATTTAGCAGAAAAAATATTAGCGCATTTGATCGGAATTAAAGAACTTAAGCGTACAGAAATTAAAGCGTTGAATGAATTACTTAAAGTCGTTTCACAAGACCGCAGTGGGTTGACTAGACCACGCAGTCTGGCCCCTTACGGGTATTTAGCTGCTAGTGAAAAGTGTTTGAAAAATCCCGAAAGTTGTCACGTGCACGTTGCCTTACATGGCTGTGAAATGTCTGATGCGTATGACGCTAGTTTCGATAGTCGTTACGTTAAAGCAGCACGAGCTGGATATTATCAAATGCGCACGAAAGCAAATTCGTTTCTATTAAGTCCGCTACCCTATATCGAACAGAAAAAAAACGGTATGGCGGGATTAAAATTTGCCCAAGCGTCAGGGTATTTAGACTACGTTGAAGCGAATGACCTGATGGTTCTTTTCCCACAAACTGACATCACCGAGCTTAACTATCCATTAAATCCAAAAGGCTGCTGGGATTGGTACGGCTGGACGGGGGCTGATTACGCCACCAACCAGGCAGCTGAGCCCAAGTGGCTTATGGCCTGGATTCAAGAAATACGAAAAGCCCCGCAAAGTTTCATTATGAAGCGCGTTCCGTAAATTGCTAAAAATGTTAGAAAACTTACAGAGATCTCAGAGTGAATCGTTATAGGCGAATGTATATCAATTGGGTTTAAGAGCAGCTGGCACTGCCGTTGCTTTGTAGATGTGTAGAGACGAACTTAAACACATAAGCTACACACATAAGCCAGGAGGCTTGATATGAAAACAATCGCAATACTTGTTCTAACTGTTTGTGCAACTTTCACGGTACAAGCCAAGGTTAACGACTTTAATTCCCTAATCGAAGAGAATTCAAAGGCGCAAAAAGAATTACATACAGATTTAAAACAAAATTTAAATGATACGCAGGCAGCTGTTAAGGCAGTAAAGCAAGACTACATTGTTGAAGCCGCTGATACCATTAATTCACCTACGAAAAAGAGTTTCACAGCTTACAAGAAAGCAAAAACGGACTACCGTGCAGCTGACAAAATGGAACAAAAGCGATTAGCTCAAGAGATTGAATCAGCTAACTAATTAAAAAATAAAATGATTGATTGATGAAAGCCCTTTACTTTAAGTCGAGGGCTTTTTCTATTTTCTGAAGACGGGTTTTGATAGCCGCATTTTCTTGTTTTAATTTGTCGTTTTCTGAACGTAAATTTTCGACCTCAGCGGTAATTCCCATGACCTTTTTGTAAAGCTCTTGCACGGCTGCAACAACGACCGAAACTAGCTTTCCGTATTCGACCGAACGGTAACTGTCTTCGCCTTTTTCAACAACCTGCGGGATAACTTTTTCTAATTCTTGTGCGATAAAACCCACTTGCGGTTTGTCGCCAAAGCCCTGGGCACGTGGATTTGACTGATCCCAGTCGAAATACACAGGGCGAAGTTGATTAATTAAACTTAAACCTTGTTCGATAGGCAGAACATTGGTTTTTAAACGACCGTCTGAAACAGTCGTGTAATTTACCCAAGTTCCGTTTTGATAAAACTCGAATAGTGCCGTGGTGGTGTTGTAACGAATCATGCCGTTAACTAATGTTGTTGGACGGTTAGCTGTGGTGTCGCGCGGGATGATAATTGCACTGTTAATGCCTGTTGCAGCAACGTCTAAAGCGGCACCCGGTGTTGGAGTTCCAAAGCCAACTAAGCCGCTAACAATCAGTCCGTTCGCTGGAGCTGCATTTAATGCGCCGTAAGTTCCGATGGCAACACCGCCGCCCACGCTTAACGGTGAAAGGGGATTGCTTGAGCCTGTTCCACCCAGACCGATATTTCCGCTTGGTGCGATCATAAACCGGTAACTAGAACTAGCATTGACAGTGTTATCAAATACACCGAAATAGCCAGCACCTGGATAATTTCCGCTGCCAGTAGATAAAATTGAATAACTACGTCCACCAGTATCCTGACTTTGCAATGTGGCAACAGATCCGTATGGACCTGTCGACTGAGCTTTAATTCCGCCAGTAGTCAGGGTTATATGTGGCGTTGAATCGTAAACGACATTCAACATTGAGCTTGGTGTTGGAGTTCCTATACCGACGTTTCCGGCAAAATAGCTGTCGCCACCATTAGAGTATATCGACCACCTATTTGTTCCAGCGGTAATATTATCTACGTAAAGGCCGTACGCATTTGTAATTGAACCGCTTCCAATGTTAACTGGAGGTGCAGCCCAAAGTGCCCTTGCATTTGTCGTTACACCGCTGGATGAGTTAATTACTTGCCCTTTAACACCAGTTAAATTGGTTAAGGTTCCAGTAGTGATTCCACCATGACTAGAAAGAGAGGAAACACCGGTGATTTCGCTGACTGTTAAGCCTGCCGCAACGTTAGCAGCAGGGCTTGCATAAATTCCTACAATAGCACCAGTTTGCGCGCCACTTGTCATTGTGATGGAAGGAGAGCCCCTAACTCCAATATAAGATGTTCCGGAACCTACTGCCGGTGCTACAGCTAATTGATAAAGGCCTTCATTTGCGCTAGCTCCACCAAATCCAAACACGGTCAATTTTGCTAAACTTATAGGGGTGCCAACGTTGGTGTTACCTAAAAACGTGCTTTGGCCTGCGTTAACTAACAGGGCATGCGGATATGTATTCGTCACATTG
>JANPNP010000059.1:0-3746 GCA_031427535.1 Bdellovibrionales bacterium
CTAGCCTTGACTTGAAAAAGACGGATGACATGGCGCAAACTGGTAATAAGCAAAATGAAGAAGTGAATACTGCAAACATGCCAAAGCCAGAAGAGGCCACTAAGGCCACTCCGGTGAATAACGTGATGACGGATGTAGCGATGTCCAGAGACTTGATGGAAAAGCTACAGAAAGCGCAGAAGTAGTATGTCTCAGATGAAATCGACAGGTTTAGCCAACGGGTTAAGTCGGATAGAAAATCTGATACCGACCAAACCTTTAGATATTAAAAAATCTGAAGGCGAAGCCGGTAAAGGACAAGTTTCTTTTAAAGATGTACTTGGTAAAACGGAAGCTCCCGCGGGATTAACTGCGAAACCGGTAGCAAACGCAGAACCAGGTAATATCAAGTTTTCGAATCATGCGATTGAGCGCATGCAATCACGGGGAATAAGTTATTCACCGGAAGATTTAGGTAAGCTCAGTCAAGCGGTATCGAAGGCGGCAGCGAAAGGTTCGAAAGATACATTAATTTTGATGGATCAATCGGCTTTAATCGTTAGCGTTAAAAATAACACTGTGGTTACGGTTATGGATAAGAATGCATTAAAAGAAAATGTGTTCACCAATATCGATAGCACCATTGTTATGTAGATTGTTTAACTCGAATAGTTAAACGATTTATGTTTTTGATTAAATAATTTAGGGCTGGTCCTCGCAGAGGGGGCCCTTCAACACAAAAGACAACTTAGAACGAGTTGTTTTGTTATGACATGGAGGTCATTTTATGGGAATTCTATCTTCTTTATGGACGGGTGTATCCGGTCTACAAGCTCAAGGTGAAGGTTTAAGTGTAACGGCAGATAATATTGCCAACTCAAATACCACCGGTTTCAAAGGTTCACGCGCCGAATTTCAAGATATCATGTCACGCAATTTAAAAGGTATCGACGGCGGAAATCAAATGGGCCGCGGTGTTCGCATGGGTGCCGTCAATCCTATTTTAGCACAAGGTAACATCGATCAAACCGAGCGTGGAACTGATCTAGCAATCAATGGTGATGGTTATTTTCAAGTTAAAGGCAATGAAGGCGTTAGCTTTACTCGAGACGGTTCATTCCACTTTGACAAAAATGGATTTTTAACTACAACCAACGGATCCCGCGTACAAGGTTACCAGGCAAATGACAAAGGCGTTATTGAAACCAAAGTTGGCGATATGAAATTTCCGCGTGCTTTGGTCGGCGCTTCAGGTACTAAAGAAATTAAATTAGATTTAAATTTAGATTCGCGTTCGGCGCCGAACGGAAAAGTTTTTGATGCAAAAGATCCATTTAAAACTTCGGACTTTGCAACCGCTGTAGAAATTTACGATTCTCAGGGTAACAAGCACATGCTGAATATGTTTTTTAATCGGGGCGAAGATCGCTCTTGGACTTTTCGCGGATTAGTTGATGGCAAAGAAGTTGAAGGAGTTTCTCCGGAACTTAAGGGGCAGTTAGCGCAAGTTTGTGAAGGAAAACTTCAGTTCACTGAAGACGGAATTCTTCAATCGCAAGAGTTAACAAATTCTGGATTTAACTTCAACGGCGGAGCCAAACTAGATCAAGAAATTAAATTTAATTTTGGAAGCGATCTAGCAGCAGGCGGCACCGGCGAAGGTTCGCGACAGTACGGAAGCGATTCTGACGTTGTTACCTGGAGACAAGATGGCTACGCAGCCGGAACGGTTACAGGCTTATCATTCAATGACGAAGGTGTTTTAACTGCATCGTACACAAACGGTCAGGTACTTGATTTGGGTCAGATTTTGCTAGCAAAATTTGAAAATCCAGAGGCTTTGTTCAAACAAGGTGGAAACTTATTTAAACAGTCACGTGATTCCGGCGAGCCTTCTTTAGGTGGAGCGCGTATGTCTGGTCGTGGTTCATTGATGGCAAAGTCATTAGAGCGTTCAACAGTCGATTTGGCTGCAGAGTTCGTGACGATGATTACTGGTCAACGAGCGTTCCAGGCGAATGCTAAGACAATCACGACGTCAGATGAGTTACTAAACGAAGTTATTCAAATGAAAAGATAATTTTAAACAAGCACAATAATAAAAGCCCACTGTCTTTTTAGGATAGTGGGCTTTTATTTGCTTACAGGCAGACTACTTGTCGAATTTCCTGATGTTGTGCCAGCTGGGTAACTACTGGCAATTTTTATGCTGACAAGACCACCCAATGTGCTCCATTAGTGTATTCAGTATTTTTTAAAAGCAAATCTTGACATATAGAAAAAATCTATATAAAGTCTATATGTACACGTTTGGCACGTGGACAGAATGTGTCGTTTTACAATGATTCGATTTGAATGGGATGATACCAAAAATAGATCAAACCGAAAAAAGCATGGTGTCTGGTTTTGATTAATATCGGTTCGAAAAGCCACTCAAAAAGAGGTGAAACAGTATGAAAAAAGAATATGATTTTTCAAAAATGAAAGCTAAGAAAAACCCATATGCTTCAAAGAAGAAGGCTGTAGGAATTAACTTAAGTTCGGATGTTATTGACTACTTTAAAGAACTATCTGAAAACTGCGGACTTCCATATCAAACACTGATCGACTTGTATCTTCGTGACTGCGTTAAGTCTAAGCGCAAGATCAAACTTGATTGGGCTGCTTAACCACCAAGTGGACAGCTGCACTATACTCCTAAAACTTCCTTGCAAAAAATTATGAACGGCGTGACGCGCCCAGTGTTTGGTGCACCGTAATCTTTGTCATTCATATGAACTTGATAAAAACTTGGTATTTGAGTTCTATCCTTAAAATAATTTATATGTTTAGATAATTCGCGATCACCACTTTTGCACTCAACTGCAAAAATTGGTTTTTTATTTTTCAAAACCACAAAGTCTACTTCGCGCCCATCTGTGTCCCTTAGGTATCTTAACTCCATAATATGGCCTTGGGTATCGTGAATAAAATGGCAGTATTTCAACAGATGACTTGCGACTAAATTTTCAAACCGGTAGCCACCTTCTTCGACCTGTGACCAATCCCACAAATATACTTTTTGAAGCTTTTTAACCGCTCTTATCTTTGGCGATCCAAATGGCGCTATCTTGTAGCAATAGTACAGATGGCTTAGCAGATCGACCCACTTTTCAACTGTAGGTTGAGATACCTGCAAGTCTTCAGCTAAATTTTTTAATGATAATGGTGACCCTACCTTTGTTGGTAAAATTTCGGCCAACATAAGCAATAAGGATATCTCTTTAACATTTTGCAAGTCGCGTAAGTCTTCGTAAACGACTTTATTCATTCTTTCATTTTGCCAAATGCGATGTTCATTTTCGTTTTGTAAAAACAGCGGTTCTGGAAATCCCCCATGGTGAAAAAGCAATTAAGGCATTCTTGGTACACAAAAAACTTAGATTTCCAAACACTCACAATATTGATGACTTACTAAAAATTTTAAAAAGTGTTGATCTTGAATCAGCCAGTGCGTTGGAAAAAACGGCTGTACTTTCAGACTATGCTATAGCATTTAGCTATCCTGATGCCGCAAAAGAAGAGCTCACAATAGAGAAGGCTAAAGAACTTGTACGAATAGCTGATGAGGCTTTAAAATTAATTCTGGATAAATTAAATGAACCGTACTGAATTGGTCCTAAGCTGTTTAACAATTAATTTTAAGTACGAATACTTTTTTGTTGTCAGCTACTTCACCAGCTCAAGAATTCGAGCAGTATAAAAATCGCGGTAACCTTTGTAGCCAC
>JANPNP010000060.1:0-6894 GCA_031427535.1 Bdellovibrionales bacterium
TCCTTTTTGCGGGCGCTCGTAACGAAACATCGGGCCATAATAGTAAAGTTTTAGAGGAACAAGCTGCGCTAAACCTTCACTAATAAAAGCGCGTACAACTCCGGCAGTGCCTTCGGGGCGCAACGTAATCGAATCTCCGCCTCGATCTAAAAATGTGTATGTTTCTTTACTGACCGCGTCTGATGTTTCACCCAATGACCTGTGGAATACTTCAGAAAATTCAAACAGCGGGGTCTCTATTTCTTGAAAGCCGTAGTTTTGCGCTGTTTTATATGCAATTTCGTCAATAGACCGAAATGTGTTTTTTAACTTAGGTAATAAATCGCGTGTGCCGCGGACGCTTTGATATTTACTCATATATGAAAAACAGCATATCCTAGCGGTTATGAATATGAAATGGATTTTTGTAGCCCTACTGGTTTTTTCAGCAGCCATCGGCGGCGGAGTTTACGTTTTATCAAAGGCCGGCCGCGGCGCTGGTATTGAAGTAGACTGGCGGCTGCTAGGACAGTTGGATTATATATCAAACAAAGCTACGACAGAGCTACAACAAGTCGACGGAAAACAAGTGAAAATTCCGGGCTTCATTGTCCCGCTAGATGATAACAACCGTTTAGTAACCGAATTTTTATTAGTTCCAAATCCGCAAGCGTGTATCCATGTGCCGCCACCGCCCCCAAATCAAATGGTTTATGTGAAAATGAAAACAGGGGTCGAAGCTCCTGTCGGTGCACCCGTATGGGTTTACGGAAAATTTAAAATTGCCACAACACGTTCGCAGTACGGCGAAGTTTCTTTCGAAGTCGAAGGCGACACCGTCGAGCCCTACCGCTAACTGAAGTCATAAAGGAAGTTTATGAGCTACTTATTTTTATTTGCCACACTTAATGCGTTCGCGGCGCCGCACCAGCATAAGGCCCATTCCCACGGCGCTGCAAAAATGGCGATTGCCTTCGAAAGTACAAAGGGTCAGCTAACGTTTGAAGCCGCAGGCGAAAGCATTTACGGTTTTGAACACATTGCCAAGTCTGCTGCGCAAAAAAAGAAACAAGCCGAGGCTTTGACAAAGTTAGAAACAAGCCTGGCGCAAATGGTGGTTTTCGACAAAACCCTAAACTGCGTATTCACGAAAGAAAAGTTAGAAGTTAGCCAAGATGGCAATCACTCGGAAGTTCAGGCGACATTCGCCATTCAATGTGAAAAAGAACCAGCGGGTTCCACTTTAAAATTTAATATTCAAGCTGTATTTCCAAAATTAAAAGATGTCGATGTGCAGGTCCTACTGGGTGATGTGCAAAAAGCAGTCGAGGCCACAAAAAATGGCGTGCAAGTTGAACTGAAAAAATGACCGAAGCCATTGCCATAAAAAACTTAAAATTCGCGTATGGTGAAAATCAGATATTAAATATCGCTGATTTTTCTGTGCAGCCGGGTGAGTTTGTTTTTCTACATGGCGCAAGTGGCTCTGGGAAATCAACACTGCTTGAACTTCTTGCGGGCGTGCTGCCGACGCAAAGTGGTCAGTTGCAAATTCTTGGTGAAGCACTGCAGGATAAGTCAGCTCATCAACTGGATTTGTTTCGCGCCAAAAATGTCGGCTACATTTTTCAAAGTTTTAATCTTATTCCTTACTTATCAGTAACAGAAAACATTCAGCTTCCTTTAATGTTTTTAAAATCAAAACCTGATCTGCAGCTTTTTCAGCATCTGATTAAAAGTTTAGAGCTACAGCCCTACGTGCAGCGAAAGGTAACTGATCTTTCCGTAGGCCAACAGCAGCGGGTAGCCGTTGCGCGTGCGCTGATGAAGCAGCCCAAACTTATCTTAGCAGATGAACCGACATCGGCACTTGATTACGATCACCGTGAAAAGTTTTTGCAGCTGCTGTTTCAAATTTGTCGCGAGCAAAAAACCACAGTGGTGTTTGTTAGTCACGACCGCACGATCGAAAAGTTATTTTCACGAGTTGTAGGCATAAGCACTATCAATTCGGCGCACCACCAGCCGCAGGTGATTGTATGAACTGGGGTGCCTGGATCAACTTAAGTTGGAAGTCGTTGAAAAATCGTAGGCTGGCAACAACGCTTACTGTTTTTTCAATGATGCTAAGCCTAGTTCTACTTATGTCCGTCGAGCGCGTGCGTCGGGCTGCAGAAAGTGGATTTACGCAAAGTATTTCTGGTGTTGATTTGATCGTAGGTGCGCGCTCGGGGTCGTTACAAATTGTTTTATATTCGGTATTTAATTTAGGCCAAGCTACCAATAATGTATCCATTGAAAGCTATAATGATTTAAAAAGCAGGCCGGAAGTTGAATGGACCATTCCCTACAGTTTGGGTGATGGGCACAAGGGTTTTCGTGTTGTTGCAACCAACACCGATTTTTTTAAATATTATCAATTTAGGTCTAAAGAAAAAGTAGAATTCGCAGCAGGCCAAGCATTCAACTCTTATTTTGATGTCGTCATTGGTTCGGATGTGGCTGAAGCGCTTAATTATCAGCTGGGTTCTTTGGTTGAAGTCGCGCATGGTTCGACCAAGGGTGACGGCATTCAATCTCATAACGACAAACCATTCACAGTCGTTGGAGTTTTAAAACCGACTGGTACGCAAATAGATCGCGCCCTGTACATTTCCCTTGAGGCGATGGAGGCCATTCACCTGGATTGGCAAACCGGAAGTGCTCCGACTTTAGAAAACCAAATAGCGAAAGAAATAATCACCGCCGACATGGTTCAGCCGAAAACGATCACGTCATTTTTTCTACGAACTAAAAACAGAATTGAAACTTTAAAATTACAGCGAACTATCAATGACTATAAATCCGAGCCCTTACTAGCGGTTATTCCCGGCGTTGTGTTGTCAGAACTTTGGCAAAGCCTAGGTAGTTTAGAAAAAATTCTAAAAGCAATTTCATTTTTAGTCATGTTGGTTGGATTGATGTCCATGCTGATTGCCATTATGACATCGCTTAACGAACGCCGGCGTGAAATGGCAATTTTACGCGTGCTTGGCGCGTCGTTAGTACAAATTCTTAATCTTATTCTGCTAGAGACTTTTATATTAACAGCGATAGCCGTAGGGCTTGCGTGTTTAATGAAAGTAGCGCTTGAGTGGGTGTTCGCGCCTTGGCTACAAACAAAGTACGGGCTTTATTTACAAAGGCCTAGTTTTGCAGCGACTGAAATTACGTACATATTTCTTATGATGGGTTCAGCGTTAGCGATTAGTGTTATTCCTGGAATTCGCGCAATGACGTCAGCGCTTAAAGATGGGTTAAGTGTGAAAACATAAATGGCTGAAGAAAAAAATTACATTACGCCGGCCGGGTTTGATAAATTACGTGCTGAATACACGCAGCTATTAAATAAAGAACGTCCGCAAGTTGTGGCTACAGTGGCATGGGCTGCTAGTAACGGCGACCGATCAGAAAATGCAGATTACATTTACGGAAAGCGGCGCTTACGAGAAATTGATAAACGACTGCATTTTCTGCAAATAAAAATGGAATCAGCCGAAGTGATTGATCCAAAGTTGCTGAAGTCAGAACGTATTATTTTTGGCGCCACCGTCACGTTAGAAAATGAAGACGGCAACACGATTGTGTATCAAATTGTCGGTGCTGACGAAATCGATATCAAGCTTGGTAAAATCTCATGGAATTCACCAGTGGCAAAAGCACTGCTAGGAAAAAAACAAGACGACGAAGTCACGATTAAAAAGCCCAGCGGCGATGAGACAGTTACGATATTAGATTTTAGATTTGAATAAGCCACACCCCAATTTAGTCTCAATCTCAGAATGACTGTCGATCTTACCTTCACTGTCAAAGAACTAACGAACACCTCTAAATTCACGACGTTTTCATAGCAGGTTTACGCGTTTCATCCTAAGACCTCAGTCTTATCCATACGTTATCCCTACATTTTCTGTAGCACTTAAAGACACCATTTTGGCCCCCTAATTGAAGTATATGAAGGTAGCAATTACGTGCTCTTAAACCTTTAACCAAAAGGAAAATATTATGAGAAAACTAAATATTAAATTTGTTTTATTTCTTCCAATTTTCACAATTTTCTTCCTGATGCAAGGTTGCGATAGACTTAAGTTAGAAGTTTTTAACATCAGTCAAACAGCACGAACTCATCATGCGCGCCAACTCTTAAAGAAAAACTACGCAGGATCTATTGCCAAAGAGTTTGAAAGCGATTCTAAGTTCGCAAGCTACTTGGCTAAATATATCTCGAAAGAAAATGCCACTATCGATACGCACGAATTAAGCCAAAGTTTATTTAAAGTTAGCAGTCAATATTACTATGATCCGGTTTTCTTATTGGCTGTGGCAAAAACCGAAAGTCAATTTAACCCCATTGCAATAGGTTTAGCCGGCGAAATTGGACTGATGCAAATTAAGCCTGGCACTGCTGAATGGATTTGTATTAAAAATAAAATCAGTTGGAAGGGCGCCGACGCGTTAAAAGATCCGGCGTATAATGTGTTGGTGGGTGCTGCCTATTTTGACTATCTTAAGAAAAAACTACGCTCTAAAAATGCTCATTATGTTAACGCTTACAATATGGGAATTAATAACTTGCAGCGTCTACCTGCCGAAAGCCAAATCAATCACCCGTATTATGAAAGGGTTTTAGCCAATTACCTTTCAATCTATAAGGAACTAAAGAAAATCCGCCAAACCATTTAAAATTTTCTTGAGTCTACCCTGTACCATAGTAGCCTTTCTGCCAAGGCATTCCATGGGGGGACATATGGTTCAAGCACTACAAGTATTACTAATAATCGCATTGTTTTTCGTAAACGTCGCGGTCGCACAAATTCCGTATCAAGACAGTGAATTTTCCTGCTTAACAAATGCAGAAGCTGATAGGTACGTCAAAGATTTCAATATCGACGTCACTTCGTTTGGCGGCAAAGAACTTTGCGACGCTACAATTGATACAAAAAAATTATTCAACGATATAAAAATTGTCGAAGGCGGCAAATTTAAGACGGGTGAAAACAATCTTATTAAAGGATTTGTCGACGGCTCGAAATATTATTCATGGCTAATTTCGCAAACTCGTGGTGTTGAGCGCGGTAATGATGTCCCCTGGGCAACGGCGTACAACTCTGGTGGATACTTCACCATGCAAGATGGCTGGGCTCAGCTTTCAACGCTAGGTCGTGTTGGTACTTTTATTCACGAAGCAAGACACACAGAAGGCTACCGCCATATTCCTTGTAACCAAGGGCCCTATCAAGGTGTTTCGTTAGCGGGTTGCGATAGTAATTATAATTACGGCGGTTCGCACGCTGTTGAAATGGAATACTATGCACGCGTCAGTGTGCAGGGAACAAATTTTCACCCAGTTTATAAAAAAATGGCCCGCTTAATGGCGATGGCTCGTAGCAATTTTGTTTTTAATACGGCCGTTATGCAACCTCGCGAAGCGGTTCTTACCTTAAGCCAAGACGGAAAATCATCCGCACTATTTGATAACGGAAAATGGTTTGCTCGTGAAGTGCCAGCCATTGATGGCCGCTTAAAACGCACTAGCTTCGGTGCTGTTATCTTTGACGGTGTACGCGCGATGGCCATCGAGCTGTATCAAAATTCGGGATTTTCTGATTTAGTAGCTGACACCTATTCGTATTACAAACTAATGAACGAAACATCTAACATTAAAGACTTCGAAGAATTTGATTCCGGAGTTAAGCGCCACGTTGTAAAAATTGGCAACGACAATAAAATATCTGCCTTTAACTTTCCCAAGGGATCATGGGGCGCCGAGCAACCATTGCCATTTTCGGTTACGAAAGTGATGACAGCAATTCCAGGCGTAACAAAATCAGGATTATATCTATTGGCTGATGACGGCCAAATTTATAACTACGTGCCCGAAACACAACGTTTGGTCCGTCAAAATGCAGCATGGGATGCAAGCAATAAAGAAGTGGTAAATTTCAAAAATCAAAACTTAATTTTACGCAACGATGGAAAAATCTATGTCCAAGCCGGATCAACTTTGCAACCATGGTCGGAAGCAACCGGAATTTATTCTGGATTAGTGACAGTTCCAGTTTACGACGCCTTTGACGTAATTAAAGAATAAAGCGAAACAGAAAAGTGAGACAGTAAAATGAGAAAACCATATTGGTATTTTGTTTTCGGTTTAATGGTCTTGGTATTATTTGTTGAATATGATTTAACGAAAAGATCCACGAAGCCAGATGGACAACCACGCTTTGTTAAACTGAAATCAAACCCAGCACCCCAAGGCACTGGGTCAGCAGTTAAGGAAGTAAACCCTTCCGCAGCGAAATTGACCGATCCGCTTTCGGAAAAACTTAGCCAAGTTTCTGCCGAAGTCGGGCAGTTGCAGTCTAATCCAGATGAGGCCGAACAAAAAATTCAGTCGTTGGCTTCCACGCTAACAGCACGCGATTTAAATAGTCTATCTAATGTCATCAGCGATAAAAATGCTGTCGGTGACCAGCGTGCAATGGCTGTCGAGCTTTTATCGCGTCATCACTCGGTAGAAGCTTTAAAAAAATTAGAACAATTTGTGCAGGATCATGATGATTCCGGTACCTGGAGCCGCGAACGGGAATTTGAATCTGTGCTGCGTGCTCAAGCCGTCGAAGGCATTGCTGCGTTTCCACAAAAAGATGTAGCAATCACATCATTGACGCAACTAAATCCACTGATTAGCGAATCTTTCTTGAAAGACCGAATCAGTCGCTCTGTAGCCAATCTGAAAAACCAGGCGCCTTCAGCCGAAAAACAAGACGAAGACGCTTTAGAAAAACTAGTCGAATAAGTTACTGGTAAGTTAGCGGTGAGTTATTAGGATTTTTTACCAAAGCCACCACTTCCTTCCTGCCGAGCCAGCTCGCG
>JANPNP010000061.1:0-1794 GCA_031427535.1 Bdellovibrionales bacterium
AAGATAGGCATAAGTGATTTATCTTGTAGCTGCGCTAAAATCTTATCAACGTGTTCGTCTTTTGGTTTTTTAAACGATGACATAGGGCTTCCGATAAACCGAATTCCTAATCGTTTCGCTTCTTCCATTTCTGCTGTCGTATCAACATCGTCAATATTAATTATTGTTCTTACGCCTTGTTTTTTTAAAAATTCAAGGTCGCCATTTTGTGGTCTACCACCGCGAATAATTCCCTTATTTACTACGTGATATTCAGGAATGGCTTCAGCAAAAATTGAATCCATTTCTTGTGTGTATGCTTCAGAAAATGATTGGGCTTTCGCCGTAGCAGCAGTGATAAATGTGCCAACTAAAAAAGTCAGTGCGTATGTTGTTAGATTGCGTGTTTTCAAATTGTAAATCTCCTGTAATAAAATTTTAGAAGAGCTTACTGCGTAGATAAATAAATCCGAGGTCTAGCCTGAATAAACTGGTCGTAAAACACCCACGTCAGACTCTAAGTCCAGTGGCAGTAAGTGTCTCATAACAGTTGGCGTGCCGTTTAAATTCCTAAATTGGGACAGTTTTATAAAAAAGTTTAGCTACAAGATGGGCTGTAAAATCCCGATGAGTAGCCAGAGTTAACGGAGGTATCGGTGAAACAATGGATCGTAAAACTCATTGAACAGTTAGACATTTCATTTATTAAGCCCGATACGACGGAATCTGCAAAGCCATTACCTGTGATCAGTGAAGACAAGGCCACGCTTTTATATATGATCGACGTTTATAATAAAAATTTATTCGAAGTTGAAAAACATTCCATTCGTAAAGTTCGCGAGAAATTAGACGCCCTATCAAAAGCATTAATTGATCCGGATCAAAAGAAAATGGAGAAAACTTTATTTGATATTCGGCAATTTTTTTCAAGCTACCGCATCGACGAGTATTCGTACATCCAGAATACATTCGATGATTTTAAAAGGATCGTCTGGGATTTTGCTGATCAACTTAGTGAAGATATCGAATTTGAGAATTCTAAAGACAAAAAATTGGCTGGTAATTTAAAAGATCTCAAAGAAGCAGTCGAAGCTAACTCAATCGAGGCCTTACGGTTAAGATCGCGCGAATTTATTCATTCCTATATGTAATACCAAAGTCAAAAAAACGAAATTCGCCAGCGACGTATTGTTTCTGTAAAACGAAATTTAGACACTATAAAAAAGCAACTGGTAGCAGCCAATACAAATTTAGCGACTGATCATTTAACAGCTGCCTATAACCGTAAAAGCTGTGACGAGTACGTTAAAAAGCTAGTGCAGCTAAGTCCAATTAATCAAACCCCTACAAGCCTTATTATTTTAGATATTGATTACTTTAAAAAGATAAACGATTCCTATGGTCACGATATTGGGGACTACGTTCTTAAAGAGTGCGTTCGGCTTTTACAAGAAACTTTTGGCCGTGATGGCGAAATGGTTGCACGAATCGGCGGTGAAGAATTTGTGGTTATTTTACCAGCCCATTCTTTAGAATCGGCAGCACAGCGGGCCGAGACCGCGCAAAAAAGATTCCGCGAAGAATCTTTTATTCAAGGCGAACTGAACATCACCTTTACTGTATCCATGGGTATTTCTGAATTGCAACCAACTGAAAACGCTACTGATTGGTTAAAGCGCGCAGACACAGCCCTTTATCAGTCAAAAAATTCGGGACGGAATAAATACACGTTGGCCTCAAATTCGCTAAAATCAGTCAAAGCCGCATAAATAAAACCTCGCACAAAAACCTCATAAAAAAAACCCAGGTCTCCAG
>JANPNP010000062.1:0-4038 GCA_031427535.1 Bdellovibrionales bacterium
GGTTGGCCTTTAGCATGCCGTTCACGAATGTCAGACGTAATCGCCTTGTATTTGGCTTGTTCAGATTTGTAAACGATGTCTTCGACGTCGTCTCGTCGAATTGGCTTATTCGTCGGTATGACATAAACATCTAAGCTGTAAATCTTTTTAAATTCTACTGCTTCTGTATAAGCTGTTCCAGTCATGCCAGATAATTTGTCGTACATACGAAAATAATTTTGAAACGTGATTGTCGCTAGCGTTTGATTTTCATTTTTAACTTCGACGCCTTCTTTGGCCTCGATAGCTTGGTGAAGTCCGTCACTCCAACGACGTCCTGGCATTAAGCGTCCAGTAAACTCATCCACAATAATAACTTCGCCGTCTTTAATCATGTATTCCACGTCTAAGCGGTACAAATGGTGGGCGCGCAATGCCTGATTAACGTGATGTAATAGTTCAATATTCACTGGATCATAAAGATTATCTAATTTTAAAAGTTTTTCGACTTCTAAATTACCGTCATCGGTCAAAGTTGCAGATTTTGATTTTTCTTCCATCGAAAAATGCACATCTTTTTTTAACGAAGGAATAATTTTATTAATTGTATAGTACTTATCTGTTGAGGCCTCAGCGGGACCAGAGATAATTAATGGAGTACGCGCCTCATCAATTAAAATTGAATCGCATTCGTCGACGATAGCGTAATTTGGAGCACGCTGAACATATTCGGCCAAATCAAACTTCATATTATCGCGCAAATAATCAAAACCTAATTCGTTGTTTGTCACGTAGGTGATATCGGAGTTGTAAGCGGCACGACGCTGTTCGTCTGTTAGGCCGTGAACAATCGTTCCCGTTGTTAATCCCAACCAATTATAAAGTTGACCCATCCATTCGCAATCACGTGTTACCAGATAATCATTCACACTGACCACGTGCGCGCCTTTTCCAGAAAGTGCATTTAAGTAAGTTGGCAATGTTGCAACTAAAGTTTTACCTTCTCCGGTGCGCATTTCGGTGATCGATCCGCGATTTAAAACAATGCCGCCGATAAGCTGCACATCGTAGTGTCGCATTCCTAAAATACGTTTCGAAGCTTCGCGGCAGACGGCGAATGCTTCTGGCAAAATCTGATCTACAGTTTCGCCCTTCAACAACCGTGCTTTCAATTCTGGAGTTTTAGCCTTGAGCTGTTCGTCAGACAGCGATTGCATTTTAGGCTCGAATGAATTGATCAAATCCACCGTGGGTTGAATCTTTTTCATTTCACGTTCATGTCTAGTACCGAATAGTGTAGCGAATATTTTTTGTATCATAGCTAGCTAGAATAATCCTTGTGCTAGCGGTCGGCAAGACTTGCCAAGTTAGTCCATAAGATTGGACCGGCACTAGGTCCTGCTATGTGAATAAGCTATCTTGGGGCTTGAAAATGAACTTGGCGGTAACCTTCATAAATACTTATGGCAACCGCAGTTGCCAGGTTCAAGCTACGCACTGGACCAATTTGCGGAATCGTTACAGCCTGGTCTTTGTTACTATTGATAATTTCAGGTGGCAGACCTTTTGTTTCTTTGCCGAAAACCAACCAGTCCCCTGCTTGATAGGAAACTTCATAAAATGTCTTTGCAACCTTGGTCGTAAAATAAAAAACACGATCTGGATTTTCAACTGTTTTCAACCACTCGTCCATACTGGGATAGTAAAACCACTTTAGATGCTGCCAGTAATCAAGTCCCGCGCGTTTTAATTGCGTGTCATTGATTTCAAAACTCATGGGTCCTACGATATGCAGTTCACAGTTAACGCCGACGCACGTGCGCCCAATATTACCGGTGTTTTGCGGAATTTCAGGTTCGACAAGTACAATTTTAAATAAGGTTGGGTTTTCCATCAAACCAGATGGTTATAGACGTCTTTTCCTAAAGAACTCAATGCTAATCGGCGACCCTTATCAACTATAAGTTCAAGTTTCATTAGTTCGCGGTACAGCGACAGATCGTCTACAGGAATTATGTCTCGTCCTTTGGCAGCGCCTAATTTTAATACGTATGCCTTTTGTCTTCCAGTTATCTGCTGAGTTAATGGCGGATCAATTGTCAGCGATTCTTTCCAAAGACCATTGGCAATAAGTTTTGCATTTTTTGAAAGCTTGCTTGGGTTGAATATATAGACGTGGGCTTGTTCGATCTGGCCGGAAATTTTTCGTACTGTTTTTAAGATGCGTTGATGTAGGCCTTTGGTAGCATCAGAAAAGTGCACTCCATGAAAAGAATCCATAAGGCTGACTAAAGTTTCATCTGTTTTTAATTCGATCAATTGTCCAGAAATTTCATCACTGCCATGATCCATGTAAACAGGAAAACCAATAGGTAAGCGGTATACAGAGCCTTCTATTGAAGCAGTTTCGTAGGAAACGATAAAGTTTTTAAGCTTATCAAAGTTTAACATGCCCTCGGTCCAAGAACCTATGGCAAAAAACCGCATTGTCGTCATGAATCCCCCTCAGAACCATAATGAAATTAAGTTTTAAAATCGAAAGTTGGGTTGTTCTAACAAAGCTTTTGTAAATGC
The DNA here is from genome assembly GCA_031427535.1 of Bdellovibrionales bacterium. Lineage (GTDB taxonomy): Bacteria > Bdellovibrionota > Bdellovibrionia > Bdellovibrionales > Bdellovibrionaceae > Pseudobdellovibrio. Next base: position 2,554 of record JANPNP010000062.1, read on the forward strand.
GCAAATTTTTAAGATTGCGTTAGCGTGACAAACTTTGACCTCAAGAAAAAATTCGTTAAAGTAGAGCGAAATACAAAGTAAAGCATAAATTAGTCTTGACGATACTTTCAAATACTGGAGACGCAATGGAATCAGAAATCAAAAATTTTGCTCATCACATGTGGTACCGCGAAGAAGATGGACTTATCACCATAGGAATTAATGATGAAGGCTTAGCTGACATTACCGAAATAACGTCTGTTGATTTGCCACCAGAAAATGAAAGTGTTTCCGAAGACGTTGCCATTGGGACGATCGAAACTGATGACGGGCCGCTTGATATTTATTCACCGGTTGCAGGTAAAGTTGTCGAAATTAATTCTCAGTTATTAGATGATCCGGAACTTATTCAAGAAGACCCGTATGAAGAGGGTTGGTTACTTCGCATCGAAGCGTCCGAAGAAATTGATGAAGAAGACGACGAAGACGATGATGACGATACCGATGAAGATGAAGAAGAGGGCGAAGAGGAAGAGGAAGAGGAGTAAGTATCCTTTATTTCATAACGTGCTCGTTAATTTGGGGCCTAACTTGGATCGCCATTAAATTTCAGTTACATGCAGTCGATTCTAATGTTGCTGTTTTTTATCGCTTCGCTCTTGCCAGTTTTATATTATTTCTGCTGGCTTACATTAAAAATAATCCACTGCGCTTTCAAACAAAAGACCACCTTCGATTTTTCGGACAAGGTTTTTTTATGTTTTGCCTTAATTTTTTACTGACCTACTGGGCATCTGGCATGGCCCCATCTGCAATTGTTGCGCTGGCATTTACGTCTTTGATTTATTTCAATATGCTTTTTGGACGTCTATTTTTGCAGATACCTTTTGAACGAAAAGTCATATCCGGCGCTTTAATAAGCTTTTTAGGAATGGGTTTAATTTCTTATAACGAACTTATCCAACTTAAAATACACCCGGGTTATTTAGCGGGTTTTTTAATTAGTCTTTTTGCAACGGTATCCGCTTCAGCAGGCAATATTATTTCAGCACGTTCACGGCAACTGCAAGTGCCAATTATATCAAACAATGCGTGGGGCATGTTTTATGGTTGCTTACTGTCTTTAATTTACTGTTTGATCAGGCAAAAATCCTTCGCTGTCTTACCTGATCTGAATTTTATATTGTCATTTGGATATTTAGTCATTTTTGGTACGATCATTTCCTTTGGTGCGTATTTGAAATTAATTGATTTGGTTGGACCGGCCAAAGCAGCATTCACTAGCGTTATTTCGCCGGTCATCGCCATTTTTATTTCAGTTATTTTTGAACAATTGGATTTTAACTCGTTAATGATTTGGGGAGTTATCTTTTGCCTGATCGGAAATATTATTGCACTGACACCAAAATCTTGGCTTATTGGAAAGTTTCGCAATGCTTATTAAACCGTTTCTACCTGACGACATTACAGAAGTAAAAAAATTCACTGATGCAGAAATTGGTGAAG
>JANPNP010000063.1:0-4270 GCA_031427535.1 Bdellovibrionales bacterium
CGCCTGCTTCTTGGCCTTTTTTATTGCCGATAAGCAGTAAACCCTTTTCGCTGGGTACTACGTGTGCTCGCACCTTTTTGCCTTCACAGATAATATAAGCGTTAGCAAAAGAAGACACAGTAAGTGTTAAAATTGGTAGCAGAATTTTCAGTTTCATAAAAAGCCTTACGGTAAAATTGTTTGATCGCTTTGAGAAGTTAACTGATTAAGGAAAAAAAATCGCCTGTAATGATTCTGACGCTCGTGAACTTTTTACCCGAACAAAACCCAATGATTGCTTGGCGGCAGTCGCTCAAGTCCAGTGAGCTGATCTGACGGTGGCGACCAGTTAGCCATGGCTCACTTTTCAAAACCAGATCGAAAATGATTCCGGGTTTCCATTTCCAGATTTTGTGGTTAAAGAGTTTGATGAGTATCTTCGCTGTGGGATTTTGGCGCGCGGGTTTTTGCGGGCCCAGTGCCAGTCCTGTCAGTTCGAACACTTGATCGCCTTCAGTTGTAAGCGCCGTGGATTCTGCACCAGTTGCGGCGCCCGGCGTATGAGCGAAACAGCTGCGCATTTAGTCGACTCCGTTTTAGGCTAGGCGGTCGCAGAAGTTATCTGCTGACCGCAGCTTTAGATGTGTCTTCTAATTTTCAGGCATGATTTCTGTTTCATTCACGTCATCAATGGATTCCACAGCAGAAACTTTTTTGAAACGTTCACCATTCCAGTAATTTTGGCGACCGCTGCCATCAGTAAATCGATTCCAATGTTCCATATCAATATGCCACGCACCCTGCAACTTCATGCTCATCATAACATTTTTAAACTGAAAATTATAAAAAGCTGTTCCCTTCCTGTGGTTTGTGTCGCTGACGCTATTTCCAAATGTTGCAAGCGGTGTTAAGCCATGATCACACGGCGTCGGCGTGCACGAACCGAATGCCCTTACTTGCATCGTAGGACTGATCTCAAGCCTAACAATACCGCGCGAGGTTGGATTTACGTTTTTCCAGACGCCAACGAATTGCGCTGGCCAGGCCGAGGCTATGTTGCTTGCTCCAATGGTTGCAACAAATGTTACAGCCGATAAGAATTGAGTAACTTTTTTCATGATGTTTTCTCCTTTGGTTAGTTGCTTAGAGTAAACACCTGAACTTTTGGTAACGGCAATATGATTTTTCGCAGAAAAATAATTTTACTCATTCGATAATATATTTTTATAAACAATTTAACTATTCTTTCGCAGAATTGATTTTTTAAATGGCACTAATCTTAAATTTTGCTTTTATATTTAGCTCGCGAGTAGAAATATTTAACTAGAAATTATTCTTTGATTTTTATTAATTAACTAGATGTCGATAAATAAATGGTTTGATATCAAGAGAATATTTTCAACCCGCAACTTTCGATATAGCTGTTTTGATAGCTTTCACCGCGCCCAGAAGTTCGCATAATGCTAAGTTCTAGCTCGGTAGTTTCGCACTCGTCCGTTATTCCTGCAGCATGTATGGCTTCATGAATCAAAGTTGAGCTATCGCAGCCGACGTTTTAGTAAGGTGATTTTTCGCTTCCACATCATCAAGCATTTTTGACAGGGTGGATTTCCCCACCATCTCATTTTCTGGGAAAAAAAAGACTTTAATTCTTAAGCATGCCGCTACTTGTGAGCGTGATAAAAAAATATTCGATAAATTTATTTCAGGTATCTTTCATTCGAAAAAAACAATAGCCACAAAAAATATTGTTTGAAATTTTATGGATTAAAATTTATTTGGATTACCCTTTGCTAAGAAAATTCGTTCGCGCATGTCTTTACAAAATAGAAATGTGCTTTAACCGATTGTTTACCGCGGAGGTATTTTTTGTATTCATTATCAGTCAAAACATTTTCAGCATGCGCAGTGATTCTGTGCAGCCTAGCTGTGCAGGGCCACAACAAACCTGGCGACCAAGGAGCGAAATTGGACGACATGATTAAGTCAGCAGATGCTGTTGTTGTCGGAAAAGTTGTCGGCGTGCAGTATGCGATATCGTCTGATGGACAACGAGAATCTGAAACGTTACCACATACATTTGTTACCTATGAAGTAAGTCGAATTTTAAAAGGAAGTCCACAACAGTCTGTTATCACGATGCGATTTTTGGGTGGACGTGGAAAAGAATCAGACTTCATGATGGTGCACAATTCGCCATTGTTCAGCACCGGAAATGAAGACATATTATTTGTAAGAGGCAATCAACGTGCTGCCTGCCCCTTGGTTGGTTGTGGGGAAGGACGGTTTCGAATTATTAATGGCATGGCGTATTCAGACGTTGGTCAGCAGATTGTATTAACCAAAAGACAGATGTTGGGTTTTGGTCAGTACGACATACTTCAAGAGATTATGTCCCATCAAGTATCACAAACCACAATTCATCGTAAAATTGTCACTGAAACGGGCGAGGGTAAACCCGAACAAGGACTGCCCATCGGCACCCATTTGCGCGGAGCGGGTCTGATTGATTTTATTCAGCAGCGAGTGTTGCAACTTGATCCGAATCGTCAATGGGAACGCTTACCCCCGATTGTATCAGCAAATATTCAGTTACCATTCACGATCAATTTGCCAAAGCCCACTAAAGCAAAAAAAGCCCGCGAAATTCCTGTTCGTAAGCAACGACAAACTCCTGCAGAAATTTTAGAAGAAAACCTTTTCAAACGCAATGATGGCAATCCCGTCATTAGACAATAATAGAAAGTTGAATCAAATATGAAACATAAAAATTTATTAAAACTAAGTTTACTTTTTGTATCTTTAACGCTGTGGCATTCTCAGTCGGCAGCGTATCAATACTGGGTTTGTCTGGATCGTGATTTGAAATGGGATAGTCCAAATGTGGGAATTGGTGCAAGTCACGTTAGTTTTGCAAGCAGCAGCTGGATGAATTCTTTATCGACTTCAGTCAGCAGATGGAATCAGACACCGTCAAATTTTAATTATGTGCTGAGCACAGATACCAATGGAGTCGGTCGTGGCAATGGCCAAAATGAAGTTTGGTTTTCAAATGATCCTGATGCACTTCAAGGGGCGCCTGCTATTGCGTACTCATGGTGGCAGTGCATCGATTATTGGATTTTCGGAAAGACTGTAAAAATGACCGAGATCGATGTGATCTTTGATGTGAATGAAGCGTACACTCCATTTATGACAAACAAAAGTGCGCTGTGGGAATACGGTGGAGGCTCTCGTCCGTTTCAAACTACCGCACTTCATGAATTGGGACATGGTCTGGGACTTGCGCACGTTAATTATAATTACAATGTGCTAGGAACTGATTGGACACATATTCATGTGAACGGAGCAAATGCTAGATCTTACGCTGGAGAAGACGCAACTCGTGGCGCAGTTCATCTTTACGGAACAGAAATAAAACAAGACGTCGCAGCTTCGCAGTGGAAGTACGGATCGGCATCTGGAGAATATAGCTCGCATGTGCGAACAGTTTTACGGAACGAGGCTGGCGGCTTGATATCGTCAACTGTAGTTGGCGGCGAGCCCGTGTATAATGTAACCCAGGGCCAGCGTGTGCGCATGGAATTCACTTATGAAAACAATGGCAGCAACACTCAAGGAGTTAACGTCGGAGTTTTTATTTCGACCAATGATTTGATAACAACTTTAGATTCGAAAATTGGAAATATTGGATTAACTTTAGCGCCCGACGTGGTTTTCACAAGACAAGACCTAATAACAATTCCTGCAAGCATACCGCGCAATTCAAATCGGTGGCTAGGTGTTGTGGTTGATGACAATAACTCGGTTTCTGAGTTCGTCGAGTCTAACAATGCGACATACGTTAGGATAAAAATTCTGTAGAGAATGAATGAATGGATGAATAGGTGGGTACAAGTCTTGCTATTTTAAGCTGTACCCATCATGGAGGTTGTCTTATGGCTTCTCAAGAAAAAACGCGACAAAAAAGTACTCGGGAAATAAAAAATGGTCCCGTACAGGACGATCCAACGCAAGAGGCTGGCCACAGAAAAATGAATCTAAAAGTAGAGCTCGGGAAAAGCGCTGCAGTTAAGACTCGATCACAAAATTTAGCAGGGCTTGAAGCGGTAACCCGAGCCGATAATATTCGGCGCAAAGAAAGACCTTTTAAGCAGTAAACCCTTTTCGCTGGGTACTACGTGTGCTCGCACCTTTTTGCCTTCACAGATAATATAAGCGTTAGCAAAAGAAGACACAGTAAGTGTTAAAATTGGTAGCAAAATTTTCAGTTTCATAAAAAGCCTTACGG
>JANPNP010000064.1:0-2370 GCA_031427535.1 Bdellovibrionales bacterium
GCGCGGTAGACCGCTAGTTCAAGATGGGCTTTTATTTACTGAAACCCCGCAGGGAAAAGAAATTAAACTAACAATCGATTCCGACCTGCAATATTTTGTAGAAACGGAATTGCATCAAGCTATTAAAAAGTATGAAGCTGACGGTGCCTGGGCAGTTGTTCTAGATGCGAAAACGTCTGCAATCAGAGCTCTGGCAAGCCTACCACATTTTGATCCGAATTCTCCGGCGTCAGCGTCCTCGTTTGTTCGACGTAACCGCAGTGTCACTGATACCTTCGAACCTGGAAGCACTTTAAAAACTTTCGTCATTGCAGAAGCTCTTGAAAAAAATATTATACAACCCACAACGCGAATAAATTGTGAAAATGGATCTTTTAAAATTGGTAAGCGCATAATTCGTGAAGCTGAAAAAGATCATGCCCAAGGAATTATTTCGGTCACTGATGTGTTAGCATACTCGTCTAATATCGGAACATCGAAGATTGCCTTGATGCTGGGTGATGATCAATTAAAGCAGGGTTTATCTCATTTTGGTTTCGGTGAACGCAGCGGTGTTGATCTGCCAGGTGAAGCTAAGGGAATTACAGTACCGCTGCCGTGGCGTGATCACTTAATTGCGAATGTTTCGTTTGGTCAGGGTATTACGGCGTCGCCTCTACAAATTGCTAATGCTTACGCCGCCATTGCTAACGGTGGAATGCTAAATAAACCCTATATCGTGCAGCAAATTTCAGATTTAGAAACCAACGAGTTAGAAATTCATACGCCCCAACCAATTCGTCGAGTTGTATCTGAAGATACTGCTGAAAAAATGCGGCAAATGCTTATGGCTGTTACTGCAGATAAAGCGACAGGTGCCTTAGCGCGGGTGCCTGGATATTTTATTGGTGGAAAAACGGGGACGGCGCAAAAAGTTAAAACCGAAGGCCGTGGCTATTTGCCGGGTGGATACATAGCAAGCTTTGCTGGCTTCATACCGGCTAATGCTCCCGAGTATGTAATTTTCGTTGGTTTTGATCGACCACGAAAAGGGTATTACGGATCCCAAGTAGCAGCACCGGTATTTGCAAAAATTGCGTCGTACGCAGTTCGCCGCGGTGGTGTACTGCCAGACACTCTTTCAGAAGAACCATCTAGAACGCTTTCCAAAGCTGCTATGTCAAAAGCGATTGCAAAGATTGTAGACGAAGAAAAATCCGTCGAAGTTACCCGTGAAAAATTGGCTAATGAAAATTCGTTACTTATGTCTGCTCCAAAACTAAAGACTTTAACTATTCGTGAAGTTTTAGCTCAGGCATCTGAACAGCAAATTCAAATAAAATTCGTAGGTAGCGGCCGCGTAGAAAGCACTTGGCCCGCTGAAGGTGAAGCGTTGAATGCAGATCGCAATATGACCGTATTTCTTAAAGAATAAAAAGTTCGACTGGTTTAATATCTGAACTTGCCAAGCGGTTAACCAATATCGAAGAGCACGGACATTTCGGAACCGTTAAAGATTTGGGTGACTTCTTGTCAGAGCTAAAATGGGTCAATGGCCGACGAGTTTATTATTCGATTATGGAAGATAATAGCGGCGAGTTAACACTGTTAATCCTTGGAGGAAATAAAAATGGGCAAGATTTCGACATCAAAAAAGCGAGGAATATCCTCAAAAAGTACATTGAAGGCTAAAACTGTTGCGAAGCCGCGCTTGAAAGCTGGTAGTCCAGCCTATGATTACTCTGCGGCTTCAGAGCTTGCGAATCGTAAATTTATTTCCGAGGCTATTGCCGATGCGTTGATTGATGGAGATGCGGATGCAATTCGTGAAATTTTAATTTCACATCTTGAGCAGGTACATAAAGACCACTTCTATAAAGATGCAGGCATTTCAAGAAGGGCCTTATTTAAGCTGATGAAGCCGAATGCGAATCCGACTCTGGAGAGTCTCGCAAAGATTTGCAGGGCGTTAGCGGAAGCGGCTTGAGTCGTCACTGATCGTAATAAACTGGCCTTCGTCAGCAAAAAAAATTCCTGGGCCAGGCTCCTGAAGCGAGTAACAAAATTCAAATTTTATCCGGCGATTGGTATCCCGTTTTTTCAAGGAAACACCTTTCTCAAAGACAAAAAGGTATGGGTAAATTCAATATATATCCCTGCGTCGAATATTTCCGGCGAAAATAATGGAAAGTACGATATCTGGGTTGAATCAGGCCATAAGACGAGAAGCCTGTTTTATGTATCTTTGCCGTTGAATGGACCAAGCCCAACTAAAATTCAGGAAGCATTTGTGCACAATTAGTTAATCTAACTGCTTGCGCTGGAATACTGCTTAATACAATAAGCCCAGTACTTTTTTAAGCTAAATACCAAGACCACTGGCATTACTAG
>JANPNP010000065.1:0-20332 GCA_031427535.1 Bdellovibrionales bacterium
ATCTTTTCGATCAATTGAGCCTTGTTCATTCTATCTCCTTCGTGAGACTTGCTTTCAGTGATGAAAGCTTGTGTGTTGTTGTTACGTCCTGTTGTTAAATCATCTTCCTTGATTTTTAAATCAGAAATCAGAATCAACCCATGGTCAAACAAAATTGTATGTTAGGTCGTTGTAAGGTGATACTTGACGCTGGTCACAATAACTCGCTTCTTGTAAATCAAGCTCAGCTTGATAAGCCAGGCGGTCTGATTGTGCAGCAGCTGGTGGTACCACTTTGCCGTCATAAACTCGGGAAAAATTACGGTGATAAATTCGGCCGGGTGCTCTTTAGAAACATCATCAATAAATTTTAATATAGGTTGTGATATCGAACGGTAAGGGGATTCTAAGAAATATAATTTTCTGTCCGGAAATTTTGTATTCCACGCGGTGCGCATGCGATGACCGGATTCTTCATCGGTTTGCACAAAGCAAATTCGTAAATCTTGGCTTATACTTTGGCCGTAGCGAATAGCATTCATAACGCCGCGGTGAAGACCAGAAATGGGTATAACAACAATATGTTCTGTGACCTTATCACCAATGACCATGTCGTAATGTGACTGCGATAGTTCCCGAGCAAACATAGTGTAGTGAACATGAATGCGGTGGAACATGTAAACCAACATCGGAATAAGTACAATCACCATCCAGGCGCCATGGGTAAATTTAAATATCGAAATAACTACAAGTACAACGGCAGTGGTGACCATGCCAGTCGCATTCATAATAAGTGACGGTATCCATCCCTTTTCGCGCAGTCGGTAATGACGCACAACCATACCTGCCTGCGATATCGTAAATGAAAGAAAAACACCCACCGCGTAAAGCGGAATTAAAAAATGGGTGCGACCGCGAAATAAAAAAACCAGTAATATCGCAAAAAATGAAAGGCCGATAATCCCGTTTGAAAACACCAGGCGATCCCCAACGCTTGAGAACTGTCTGGGTGCGTAACGGTCTCGTGATAAAAATGAGACTAATCTAGGAAAATCAGCATACGCAGTCGAAGCTGCTAGAAATAAAATCAACATGGTCGCAATTTGAACTACGTAATACATAAAGCCATTGCCAAAAACAGTTTGCGAAATAGACGAGATTAATGTTCGCCCCTCGATATGGGTCAGATTGAATTTATTTACTAAGTAAGTGATTCCTAAGAAAAGCCCAACCAAAATTGTAACCATCATCATCAGAGTCGTATTTGCATTTTTAGACTGGGGATGTTTAAAAAGTGGAATACCATCGGAAATGGCCTCTATTCCCGTAAGTGCAGTACAGCCTGACGAAAAAGCTCGTAGAAATAAAATTATTCCGATCTCGGGCAGGTTATCGGTAAATATCGTGTGTGGCGTGTTTCCAGCGACTGGGTCTGTAAAAATCCCCGTAACAATCATAATTGCGATCGAAAAAATAAAAAAGTATGTCGGCAGCGCAAAAATTGTTGCAGACTCTCCAATACCGCGCAAACTTAAAAGCATAAGTACTAAAATAATCCACACGCACGTGAACACCTGCAAAGACTGCATCTGCGGAAATGCAGAAATCAAATTTTCCACACCAGCAGAAACAGAAACGGCGACTGTTAACGTGTAGTCGATCATTAGCGATGCGGCTGCTACCAGTGCGGCTCCGTTACCTAGATTATCTTTTGCCACAATGTACGAACCACCGCCCTTTGGGTAAGCAGAAATTGTTTGCCTGTAAGATAGTGAAACTATAATCATTAGCCCTAAAATTCCTAAAGCAATAGGCATAGACCACAGGGACATCAATGCGGTTCCTACTAACACTAATGGAATAATAATTTCTTCAGTTGCGTAAGCAGTCGAAGACAAAGCATCAGCAGAAAGTAATGCCAACGCTTTCCACTTAGGAATTAGTTGTTGATGTTGATGTTCTGTAGCTAACGGAGACCCAATGATTAAACGACGAATTTTAGAAGCCAGCATAGCGTTAATCCTCGGTTTCGATCTCGTCAGCATCATCCAAAAGATCTAAAGTTTCAACCGGAACCGGGATCTTATACGATTGGTCAGCCCACTCACCTAAATCAATTAAGCGACAGCGATCGCTACAGAATGGCCGCGATGGATTTTCTGGTGAATAAAACGCCAAAAGCCCGCACTGCGGGCATTTGACTTGTCTGGCTGTAGGTTTTAAATCCGAACTCACTGGCTAATTAAAGACCACAATTGAAAAGTTGACAACGACTCATCGTACCTTGCGCAGCAACCGTGCCGCCGACCAATAAATTAAAGTTAAATCCGTTGTCTTCAACTTTACCGTTAGGAACTTGGATCGCCACTACAGTGGTATTTAAACCTGTCCAGTAATCACCGTAACCACGGGCTTCAAATCCAGCTGAATTATTAATTGCTGAAACGACAAATTGCAATTGCAACGGATTGCGATACGCACCGCTATAAGATCTAGGGCTTGGTAACCAAATTCCTGTTGTAACACCAAGGGCAGCTCCTAACCAACCTTCTGTACTGGTAGGATACTGACCATAGTAATTAACGTAAGGATTGTATTTCGGCTGCGCAATGAAAGTAACCATCATTGTATTTGCAGCGCCACCTTGAGGAAATTGGATAACGATATCAATTGTTCCAGCTAAGTAAGCATCACATGATGATAAACCGATATTGCCTTCAGCGCGGTTACAAAGCCCCATGCCGAATTTAAATAGATCTTTCATTTTAGCAGCGTTCACTGTTGTGATACGAGTTGTTCCTGAATAGTTGTCGGCGTAAAAACCCTTATTAAAATTGATCTGTGAAGGTCCGACAACGCCGTTACCATAACACGAACCATTTGAATAATATTGGCCTGGCTGACAAGCAACTACAGTTGGTGCTGGAACAGGAACATTCTGTGTCGTTTTGCTATCTCCGCAGCCCGAAAAAATGACTGTTAGAAGTAATAATCCTGAAATCCATACTAAGTTTTTCATAAAAAACTCCTCGCTATATATAGTTGTTATTCAAGCCTAGTACCAAGGTGTATTCGATCGTGAATACTTAGACCTGTTTACAAATTTGACAGCGACGTAAATGGGTTAGCTCACAAAATCAATAAAAAACAAAAAGTCTCAGATTGAGACATCGACAAAATTTGTGAAACCGCAAAAAATAGAATGCGTCCGGTCTTATTTATTTCAAAGATTGATTTTGTGAATTTTCAGGAGCAATTTCAGTTTCGAAAACCCATGATCCGGAGACCCGATGAAATTATCACGTTTGTTCGCAGGCTTTTTTTCAGTCGTAACCCTAACAACCACTAGCGCTTCAGCAATTCAAGAGTTCGAAGCCGTCGTCGAAGATAAGAGGTTTAATTCTTCCAGTACTATCGTTATAGATGAGGCAGAAATTAAGAAGTCGCGGGCGAAAGACGTCACCACTTTACTTGCTACACAGGCAAATATCTCGGTAACGCAAAGTAATTTTCAGCCAAATTCAATTTTTTTACGCGGTGGCGATTCTAGCCACGTACTTATTTTGGTTGATGGAGTTCCATTCTACGATGCCTCTACTATACAAAGAACAGTAAACTTAAATACGGTAAATTTAAAATCAATTCAGAAAATTGAAATCATCAAAGGAAGTCAGTCAGTACTGTTCGGCGGGCAGGCTCTTAGCGGAGTTATCAAAATAACCACTATACCTAAAGTGTTAAAGTCATCCGGCCAAGTAATTGGCCAAGTTGGAACCCGCAATAGTGGTCTATTATCATTTGCAGGAATGTATGCATTTGACGAAAACCAAGCGGTAGCCTTAAGACAATCGGTTTCTGGCCGTGATAATAAATCACCTGTGCTTGATTCAAATCAAAAGTATCCGACGCGTTTTAGTAATTCAGAGGCCGTTTACATTTACAAAAATGAAAATTTAGAAAGTTTTTTCAAAGCCCAAACATCATTTGATGATACTAAAATTGTTAACGCCGATCAATTGACATTCAAACCGGTAGATACCGAAAACTTCACTTTTTCCACGTATCAACTGGCCACGTCGGGAAGTGTAAAACTAATAAATGGAATGAAGCCCCAGGCTTCGGTGGCTTATCAGCGCGGGGCCCGCCTTTTAGAAATAGAAGGCACGCCGACAAAACTGGATTTTAACGGAGAACTTTTAACAGCGCGTTTTGAAACCCACCCGATCCTATCCGAAACTCTATCGTTAACAGCAGGCTTAAGTTTAACTCAAGAAAAATTATACAGCGAGAACGTAGGAATTAAGTCGGCCGATGTTAGCGCCGATTACCAAGGTGTTTTCGTAAAAGCAGACTACAAATTAAATCCGGACATTTTATTAGAAGCTGGTGCGCGAAATGACTCGGAAAAATGGCTTAGATCTATCGGCACCTACCAATTAGGAGCCACCTTTTTTAAAAATTATAAAGCTGAATATTCAACAGGTTTTAAACGGCCAAGTTTAGCGCAACTTAATGCCGTCTTCGCTAACCCAGATTTACCTCCGGAAAGATCGATAAGCACTTCGCTTTCTTATGAAACAAATCTTACAAAAGATTGGTTCTTCTCGATGACCGCATTTCAAAACGAATTTAAAAATTTAATTGTCGCCCGCGGTTTCCCAACTAGGTATGAAGCGCTGGACTCAATGACTGTGGGCGCTGAAGCCACAACTGGATTGCGATTTGAACCGGAACAAACTGTAGTGAACTTTTCAGTTGGCTACCAGGAACCTCGGGACACGTCGCAAGCAAACTGGCTTCCGCGTCGACCGCTTCGCACAGCAAGTATACGTGTGCGAAAAGAAATTAATGCATTAAGTTTGGGTGCAGAAGTAGTTCATAGCGGTGATCGTCGAGACCGTACAGGTTCGATAACTTACGACACAGTTCCAAATTACACGTATTTAAATGCAACTACCGAATATAAATTTACAGATAGTTTTTCGATGTATGCCAGAGGCCAAAACATTACAAATTTAATTTACCAAAGTAGCTACAGCTACTACGACGAAGGGCAAAACTATGTCCTTGGTGCAGAATACACGTTCTAACGTTTTCGGTCTTTAATAAATACAACCAGCGCAACAGACATCAGGCCCAAGCACAGGGCCTGCGAAATAGAAACCGACCCCAGTAGGGGAACACGCAGAAAAACACCACGAAAGTCGTCACGATAAAACTCAACCACGTAGCGAAGAAATGCATGCAAGAAAATCCACTTAAAAAATAAATGGCCTGTTACATAATTCTTCGACTTTTCTAAATACTTTTCTAAAAAAAGCAGCAAAGAAAAAATAAATAATTCGCCAACCATCAGATACAGTGCTGTAGGATGGCGCCCACCAACGGCCCATGGTAATTCGCAAAACTGACCGTAGCAACACCCGGTCAATACACATCCTAGGCGACCCAGCGCATGTGACAGCGACAACAGCGGAGCGAAAAAATCGGCCCACTGCGAAAACGATTCTTTTCTTTTACGACAGTAGAAATAGGTTAGCGGCCATGCCACAAGAAAGCCGCCATAATAAACAAACCCGCCGTTCCAGAAAAATAAAATCTGTATTAGATCTGCAGCATAGTAAGGCCACTCTTCGTAAAAAACATGTAGCAGTCTGCCACCGACAAATCCACCCACCATAAGTAGCAGCGCCAGATTAAAAGCAATTTGTCTGTTTCTTCTGAACTGGTCTACACGGTAAGAAAGTACGAACAGCAATGCCGATAACGACAAACTAATGATTAAAAAAAACGTCGGAATTTGTACGGGACCTAATGAAATATCAGGGATCATGTCGTTTGCGGCTTCTTTTCAGTCAGCATCAGATACATCAAATACAACACTCCACAGACGATGGCTGAATCAGCAATATTAAATGCAGGCCAAGAATATTTTCCAGCTAAATGAAAATCTAGAAAATCAATCACATAGCGAAATTGCAAACGATCAATGTAGTTACCTAAAGCCCCACCAAATATGGCTGACAGTGCCAGCGTCTGACGAAAATCATCATTTCGCACACCACGTAAAATGTAGATTATAATTAAACAGGCGATCGGCGGCATGGATAAAAAGAACACGTCGCGAAAGGCAGCTGATGACGTTGCTAAAAATCCAAATGCTGCACCAAAATTACGAATGTAGGTGATGTTAAAAAAATTTTCAATAACGACCTTTGATTCGTGCAACTGAAACTGCGTGTGAATATAAATTTTTGTCAGTTGATCTAAAGCTATTATTAGGCCAGCTGAGCACGCCAGTAACAAATATTTTTTGGTCACGTCAGGGCCTCGACGCACTTAGGGCATACACCCAAGGTGGCTTCAGTTTTAGAGATTTGGTCTGAATAAACCCAGCAGCGCACACATTTTTCACCTGCAGCTTTCGCTGCAGTGACCGAATATGGCCCCTGTAACAACGTGACTTTTGAAACAATTAGTATTTCACGCAGATCAGAAACCTTATTTAATGCCGCAAGCACATCGCCATCCGCAGCAATGGTCACTTGGGCTTCAAGACTTGCACCTATTGTTTTAGCAGCGCGTAGTTCTTCTAATTTCTTTTGCACGTCAGTTCTTACAGCTAATACTTTTTCAAATAGCAATGAAAGCTGAGGATTAAGCCATTTTGTATTGGCAGTTGGAAAGTCTTCTAAGAACACAGATTCTTTTTTTGCAGCCTTAAGATACGAGTACGTTTCTTCGGCCAAAAAGGAAAGTATGGGGGCCATCATACGGATCACTGATGTACAAACATGATAAAGCGCTGTCTGAGAACTGCGTCGCGCAAGTCCATCAGGCTTCCACGTGTACAAGCGGTCTTTTAATATATCCATGTAAGTTGCAGACAGCGTCACGGTAAAAAAATTATTTAACAAATGATACACGCGGAAAAATTCATACTTATCGTAAGCAGCTGTAACGTCGGTAATTAATTGCGTCAGCTGGTGCAGCATCCATTGATCAACTTGAGTCATCTTTTCAAAGGCAATTTCATTCTTAGTGATGTCAAAATCCGAAGTTGAGCCTAACAGAAAGCGCATCGTATTTCTAATTTTACGATAAGTTTCCGTAACACGGGTTAATTCGTCTTTTCCACAACCTAAATCGCCGCCATAGTCGCCGTAAGCTGCCCATAGACGAATAATTTCAGATCCACTTTTTGATGAAACCTCATTCGGGTCAACCACGTTACCTAATGACTTACTCATTTTTCGGCCAGTTGAATCCATCACAAAACCATGGGTGATAAGTGCTTTAAAAGGTGGTTTTTCAGTTGTAGCCATTGATGAAAGCATCGATGTATTGAACCAACCACGATGCTGATCTGATCCTTCGATATACGCATCAGCGATTCTATTTTTATAACCATGACCTGCTTCAGGTGATTGCACAGCTGCATGACAGACGCCCGAGTCAAACCAAACGTCCAAAATATCGCGGCCTATTTTAAAACCTTCCGAACCAAATTCGGCCTTTGCGGTGGTTGGCTTTTTCCAACTTTTTCCCGCAAGCGCATTTGCGTCTGCTTTGTAATACGCTTCGATGCCGCCCTCAGCAACAATGTCCGCGGCACGCATCATAATGTCGTAATCAGCTAAAGGTTCACCAGTAGCAATGCACGTTAGAATCGGAATTGGCACACCCCAAATACGTTGCCTAGACAAACACCAATCAGGTCTGTTTTCCATCATCGCTTGAAAACGTGCTCGACCCCAGTCTGGAAAAAACTGAACATCGTCTAAAGCTTTTAAAGTTTTTTTACGTATCTGAGTTTCTTCCTGATCAATCCCAATAAACCACTGTGCCGTCGTACGAAAAATAAGCGGAGTTTTAGAACGCCAGCAGTGCGGATAGCTATGAACAAATTCAGAAAATTTTAACAAGTGATTGCTGGCACGTAGCTTTTCAACAATCAGCGGATTGGCTTTAAAAATATTCATGCCCTGCATTTCTGGAAATTCATCAGTGAATTTTCCAGCATCATCAACCGGACACAATGTTGGTAAGCCATATTTTTGTCCAACACGAAAGTCGTCAGCACCGTGGCCAGGTGCTGTGTGCACGCAACCGGTACCAGCATCAGCAGTCACATGTAGTCCCAGAACCAAGATAGAATCACGGTCTAGAAACGGATGCCTTGCTTTTCCAAGATCAACGTCTGATCCTTTAAAGGAAGTAACTTCCGACAAAGTCATCGTCATTTCTTTTTCAAAAATTTCTTTTAGCTTCTTAGCAATAACTAAATTTTCAGTGCCATTATTATAAACTGCATATTCAAAGTCGGGATGAAAACTAATAGCCACGTTCGCAGGAAGTGTCCACGGAGTCGTCGTCCAAATAACAATCGCAGTTTTCCCTTTAGGACCTCCTAATTTTTTTAAAGTTTCAGCGTCCGTGACATCGAACTTCACATAGATCGACGGAGATTTGTGATCGTGGTATTCGACTTCGGCATCAGCAAGTGCTGTTTTCAAAGTCCAATTCCAATACACAGGTTTCACGCCTTGATATATTACGCCACGTTTAAAGGCTTTTGCAAATTCACGCACTTCTGCAGATTCATATTGTTTTGACATCGTTAAATACGGATTTGCCCAGTCGGCTAATACGCCAAGACGTTTAAACTGCTCGCGCTGATGATTCACCCACTTGCCAGCTTCTTCTCTGCATAGGGCTAAAACTTCGTGATCTGTTTTTACTATTTTTTTATCAGCCAGATCTTTCATTACCTTGTGTTCGATGGGTAAACCATGGCAATCCCAACCCGGAACAAACGGTGCAGCAAAACCTTTCATAGATTTGTATTTCAAAACAAAATCTTTTAAAGATTTATTTAATGCGTGTCCAATATGAATTGAGCCATTCGCGTAAGGTGGACCATCGGGCACAGTAAAGCCCGGGTTATTTTTATTTTTAAGCTGAATTTTTTCGTAAATTTTGTCGCTATCCCATTTGGCAATAATCTTCGGTTCGTTAATTGGTAAATCACCCTTCATCGGAAAATCAGTTTGCGGTAATCGAATCGTATTTTTATAATCCGGGGTGTTTGCTACAGACACAAGTTAGCTCCTTAAATTTGTAATTACTTAAAATATCAAATAGATCAGCACTTGGGCAGTGCTTTAAGTTTAAGAATTAGCTTTAGCGCTAGGCGAAATTTAGATTTTCTTAAATTGCTTGTGGCCCAAGGCTATCAAGGCCCTAAGTGCCTCAGTATCCGAGCTTAGATTTAAAGTTTGTTTCACTTCGGCAATCGCCTGCAGCGATGTTGGGTCCAATGAAGACATCAATGAGTGTTGGGTAGCAGAGGAACTTGCCGATGGGGTTGGCTGCTGCTGATACTGCGCATGGTGTTGGGATTGCGCGCTTCCTGTCGAAGTTGCCGCTTGGGGTTTTGTGGATGGTTGCAAATCACCCATGATGCCAGCTAAAGACTTTAACTCTTGTTTAAAATTCTGAATGCTTGGAGTTTCTAACGACGCATCGCCACTGCGCTGAGCTTTTAAGTACAGCCCAATTAACATATCTTGCGATGAAGCAATTTCTTTTATAGCGGGGCTTTGAGTTAGCAACCACGTGTACGCTTTCTGCAAAACGTCTTTGGTATAAGCCTGTGGTGGTAACGGATTCATTGACATAAGGTTGTCAACGCTAGCGATCTTAGAAATTTCAGTCAACAGCATCTACTCATAAAAAACAGCGCACCAAAAATCGAAAAAATTAAAATTTAGATTTTTGGTTCTGCATATTCTTTAGCCACGATTCCATACTTTTCAATTTTACGTAGCAATGTTTTTTTCGGAATATTTGCATGTAGTGCTGTTTGATTTATACGTCCCTTAAAAGTCTTTAAAGCCTTGATTATAAACTGCTTTTCGAACTCTTCTTTTTGCGCATTAAAATCGAGTAAGCCATTTGCAGGCATTGGAATGCTAACGTCATCTGCATCAGAATTATCAAGCAGTTCATCGTCATTATCCGAGTCAACATCTAATCCATCATCTGATTCAAATTCATCACCGCTCAGAACCTGTGCAGAATTTTTTAGAGTTTCAGATTGACTCTGAATTTGTCCCATTGTCTCGATTAAATTAACTCCGACAGCTTCTAAGACTGATTCTGGAATGCTTGATAAGCTAATTCTGTTACCTGTTTCTAAAACAAATGAATGCTCTATCACATTTTCAAGTTCACGAATATTTCCAGGCCATCCGTACTTTTTTAACACCGTTAAAGTGTCCTTGGTAACGCCCGCAATTTTCCTACTGTGGACTTGATTGAACTTTTTAATAAAAATATTTATTAAAACTTCAAGATCGTCTTTGCGATCAGAAAGTTGTGGTAAAAATATAGGTACTACGTTTAAGCGATAAAATAAGTCCTCCCGAAAGCGGCCATCTTTCATCATTTCTTCAAGCGGGCGATTGGTAGCAGCAATGATTCGCACATTTGACGAAATTTCGCGGTTTGAACCAACTGGAGTGAATAACTTTTCTTGTAGCACACGTAAAATTTTAACCTGCATCATAGGTGGCATATCGCCAACTTCATCTAAAAATAAAGTTCCGCCTTCAGCAAACTGAAATTTTCCAATTTTACGTTCGTTAGCGCCAGTGAACGAACCCTTTTCGTGACCAAAAAGTTCAGATTCAAATAAATTCTCTGGAATAGCCGAACAGTTGATGGCGACAAACTTTTCATCTTTTCGTGACGAATTGAAGTGCACAGCTTTAGCCACAAGTTCTTTGCCGGTGCCCGAAGCCCCACGAATAAGAACCGGAGTATCTACTTTGGCTAACTTGTGAATGACATTGAAAACTTTTTGCATTTGCGATGTGTTGCCAATAATTTTACGACCTTCATCGACAAACACAGGTGACGAAACTGCTAAAGTTGAAATCAATGTATGGGCGTTCATCGCTTTATCAATTAACAGAATCAGATCATCGCCTGTTAAAGGCTTAGAAAGAAAATTATAAGCCCCATCACGAACGGCTTGCACAGCAACTTCTACAGTCGCATGTGCTGTTAACATTAAAACGATAATTCCTGGATCAAATTCTTTGATTTGTTTTAAAGTTTCTAGGCCATTTAATCGGGGCATATCGACGTCAAGAATGACGATGTCGTAACGACGTTCTGTCGGAGCCGTATCTTTAACTTTTTCGATGGCGTTAACGCCATCGAAAGCTTCTTCAACAGCAAATCTTTTAGCACTTTCAAGGGCTGATCGAACCGTCAGGCGCTGGGCCTGATCATCGTCTACAACAAGAACGCTTAACATAAAGTCTCCCCCGAGATTGTTTCGATTCTAAATTCGTTCATGGGAAGTTTTATCATATCCTGACAAAAATTGCTTAAATTTTCTTCATGCCAATAAGATTTAACAAAAAATTTAAAGATGCACCCTGAACTAATTATTTAGTGGCAGGCTTACCGTAAACTGAGAGCCCTTCTCGGGCTCGCTGAAGACGGTTATGCGGCCCTGGTGTAGCTCAACGAAGTAGGAAGCTAAATACAGCCCTAAGCCCGAACCCTTAATGGTTGAGGTCTTTACAGCGTGCGTGCGAAAAAATTTCATGAAGATGTTCGGAAGATCAACAGTGGGTATACCCATACCACGGTCAATAATATCGACTACAATTTCATTTCCATGTTCCCGCGTTTTAATTATAACGACCGAATCCTCTTGGCTGTACTTAATCGAGTTTTCAATCAAGTTTGAAAAGACTTGTTTCATCAGCTCGGGATCCACTGAAATAGGAAATAAGGGTTCAAGTTCTTGGACGATTTTTATTCGCTTTACCTGCGCTAAAAACTCATGCTTTTTAATAACGTCCAAAATAAGTTGATTGATATCTTTTGACTGACGGTGAAGTTCAACTCCCTGGCTTTCAATGCTACCGTACTGAAGGATAGCATTGATAAATTTTAGTAAGTCATTCGAACTGCTGTTAATGGTATCTACGGCTTCGCGTTGCTTTGAACTTAACACCACATTTTCTTTTAAAATAACTTCTGTCATTCCCAGAATACGAGCTATCGGGGTTTTCAAATCATGCGACATCATCGATATAAAATTAGTTTTTAGCTCTTCGACTTGCTTTAGTAACTTATTTTTCTGAAAATATTCCCAGCTGCGGCGGTTTTCTATAATTAAGCGGTAAGGAATAAAAAAGTAATAACAAAGAAATATGGCCAAAAACGGATGGGCAATATCGATCCAGACGCCTAAAATTAAAAAAAGTAGAAATGCAAAAACAGTGAACCCAAGTAACGTAGAACCTAACAGCAGCAAGCCACGCGATGGTTTCAAGCTTAAAACAACGTGCACAGTTAAAACAGAAATTAAACACGTCAATAATATGTTAACCCAATTAGGCAGTCGAATTGGCGCACTATTATCTAAAAGGGTTTGAATCATATTTGCGTGCAATTCGATAGACGTCATTGCATTGATTTCACGTGAATACGGAGTTAGCGCATACTCGCGAACAGACTTTCCTGTGTCTGTTCCAACGATTACGATTTTATTGCGAAAGGCATCTTTCGGAAAAACTCCATTTAAAACATCTTCAAATGAATAGAATTTAAACGAGCCATTTGGGTGATAATCAATATAGGCTTGGTCCGAATCGAAAAATACGAAGCGTCCCCGGATGTCGTCAATATTTTGAATAACCGGGTTGTAATGTTCAGCAACGATCGGGTGAAGTAATTTTTGTTCTTGGTACCGAATCATCATGCGGCGGTACACACCATCTTTGGCAAATAAAATGGTGTCAGAGGTTTTAATGCCGGGATAAATCTTTAAATTCTCTAATGGTGGATTTAATTTTAACTTTCCAGTTTCGCCTTTCATTTCTAAATCGTCCGTCGGAATATAAAAATCTCCGAATTGGCTGGCAATATCAAAAAACGACTTACGCTGAAGCATATCGCCATCAATGTCTTTCAGTTCGCCGTCTTTGGGCCTAAAATCATAGATCACAAAACGTGGAAGGTCTTTGATAAGGTGATTTAAAAAATCGGCATGGATTTGATAATTTGGAAAGCCTTGGAAGCGTTCTACAGTTTTGCTATCTATTTTAATTAAAACTATTTCTGATTTTTTAAGATTTGAAAGTCCCATCGCAGCTTTTAAGCTAACGCGCAGATCATAAAAGTAACTTTCAATGTAATCTAATTTTAAAAATGAAATTAAAGCCGCCGCAAGGACGGCAAAAAGAATTCGGATAGTTAGCTGACGCCAAGTTAGGGAACTTAAGCCAGATTTTTCTTCTGGATGCGATGAGACCGATTTTTTCATATTTTAATTATTAAGAAAGATCTGATGACAGTGTTTTTAATTAGTTTGCAGCATCTGGTGGATTGCCAGAAGGAATGCATGCAAGACCTGTCGAGCTGGTTCTAATTCGCTTAGCCGGCTTAACTTTTACAATGTGCTTCAGAGTATTTGTCATGGTCGTTTTCATACTGTTTCCCTTGCCTTTAAATTAGGCTCTAGCTCTTTTATAATAAATAATACCTAGAATAATAAATCCCCTTGTGCGTTCACAGAACATTTCATCTTTTATGTGTTTATCGCCTGTATGGGCACGATTTATGAACATACAGCCCCCGCCACAAACAAACCGTGCCCAGCATGTTTGGCAATTATTAAGTTCAATCAGGGGTTTCTGATACTTTTCAAGCTTCACTAGGTCAACATTAGAGCCCACTCCAACGATCTCAGCTTTTTCGCCTACAACCCAGGGGCATGTGTACAATTGATTTTTAGCATCAATCATTAAGTAACTTTTACCAGCACCACAGAAATTTTCGATGCGTTGTTGTGAATCCAAGGTTTCAAAATAAGCGTTAAAAGCCTTTATGCGTCTAAGTTCAGTTTCGCCGCCGTATTGCCATGCAAGCTCTGCGATGTCTTTCATTTGCAATAAATATTCCAACTGCGCTGCAGGAACTTTTTCGGTGTAGGAAAAATTAAATTCAAACCAATCGGCTCCAAGCGTTTTAAAAAACAAATAACTTTCTTTTACATTCAGATTTGTTGCGGAATAAACTCCACTAATTCCAATCGAAGCAAGTGATTCACGAATCGAAACTAATTTTTTAATTCCAGCTAGTGTTTGCTCGGTCGAGCCTTTGCCGTCTTTACCCGGACGTACAGAGTCATTTATTTTTGCCACTCCGTCCAGGCTAACAGTGACGTGGATTTTCATGGACTTAAGCATTTCTAGGACGTGATCAGAAATTAAAGTTCCGTTTGTAGTGACCATGTACTTACATGTGATGTTTCGTTTTAAGCCTTCATCTTGGATGTAGTCATAAATAACTTTCATTCCTTCGGGGTAAAGAAAGGGTTCGCCGCCGACGAAGGACAAATTAAAGTGACTACCGCTTGGTAGCTTTTCAAGAAAAAATTTTAGTTGCGGTAATGTTTTTTCGACATTAATGCGCGTGACCGGATCGCCGTAAGTTCCGTCGCCGCCGGCAGCGCAGTAGGTGCACTTTAAATTACAAATCTGGGTTACATTTAAAGTTAACGATTTAATTCCATATCCAACATGACCTGATTTAATATCTGGGTTTTCTTCAGTTTGCCACTGGCGTAAAGACGTCGCTGCTTCCGTGTCAATTAGTAAGCCATTTAGCACAGTTTGCGGAGCTGCATTGGTTCGAAGAGTAATCTGGCTCATTAGCGCGAAGGCTTCAGGACTAAGCTCTGCTATTTCTAAATTGCGTGCGTGATAGGCCGTAATTCCTTCCGCAGTCTGTACAGCGATAATGTCTTCGTAACGCTTCAGGTTCACTATGTCCTCTTAGCAAGCAATGGGTTCGTTTTAATATCAATTTAGGCCCTGCCACTAGGGTAGCAAGTTCAAAGCCAAATGGTTATGGCTTTATTGCTACCATTTGTAAGTCTAGTCTATTTTTGTCAAATGCGGGGTGACCCAGCTTATCAGATAAGAAAAAATAGACAGATGAAAATAAAGTTTTGGGGAGTCCGCGGCTCGATACCAAGTTCTATGATGACCGAGCAGTGGGCGCAACATTTCAAAAATTTAATGGTCGAATTTTTTCACGCGGGTAATACTGCGGCTTCGCAAATTGATACCTTTTTAGGAAAAAAAAGTCTGCCGCAAATTGGTGGTTATGGAACGGGTACAACCTGCGTAGAAGTTTATGATGGTGGTAAATCACTTATTATTGACTGCGGTAGTGGATTGAAGAATTTAAATGACTCATTAGTGCAATCGGGTGCGATAAAAACGAAAATGAGTATCATATCTTGATGTCACATTTTCATCTGGATCACATTATGGGAATGCCGTTTTTTACTCCGCATTTTTTTAAAGGTAAGACGATCCATTACTATTCCGTGCAAAAAGAAACTGAATCGATCGTTAGGCAAATGTTTGCAAAACCTACCTTTCCAATTACGTTTGAAAGTTTGCAGGCCAACATAAAATTTCACACGATCCGGCCGTATGAGAAAATAACGATTCAGGATTTTGAGGTAATAGCTTACCAGCTGGATCATCCAGATCCGTGTTATGGCTTTCGTGTCGAGAAAAATGCTAAAGCGTACGGGCACGCTATTGATCATGAAGCTATTCGGACGTCGCTGGCCCAGTTAGGTTTAGACGGTGGACTTTTTAAAAACATCCAGCTGCTTTACTTTGATGCGCAGTACACTGAATCGCAAATGACACAGAAACAAGGATGGGGCCATGGAACTTGTGATCGAGGCTTTCAAGTTGCTGCCAACTTTGGTGTTGAACAAATACTTTTTGCTCACCATGATCCGTCTGCTGACCTGCAGACTATTGATCAGCAAAAGAAAGAAGCCCAAATAGTTCTGCAAGAAAAATTTCCAGAATTAGCAAAAGATAAAAGTTTCAAATGGGATTACGCTTTTGAAGGCCAAGCGGTTGAAATTTAAAATTATTTTTTGAAGATAAGTTCGGTTTCAGTTTCAGTCTGAAACAATTTAACTGTTCTTTTTTCGACCGTTTCTGTCCATGCAAAGTCATCAGCAAACCAGCGCTCATTGTAATGCTTCATTAAACCTAGCCATATTGGAACAGCACCACTGCCGCCAGTTAATTTACTGGATAAGCTTTGATCATAGCCAAGCCAAACAACAGATGTCTGCTGCGGAGTAAATCCTGCGAACCACGCATCTTTATTATTCGACGTCGTCCCGGTTTTGCCAGCTGAGGGTTGGTTCCAACCGTAACCTTTTGCTGATTTCGCCGTGCCAGATTTCAAAGTTTCTTGCATCATGCCAACTAAGACTTGGGTTTGTGCCGAATCAAGGCGCGCTTCTTTCTGCGTAGTAAATTCATAGACAATTTTTGATTCGCGGTCCTCGATTCGCTCGATAAAGGATGGGGCTTGATAGGCGCCGAAGTTGGCCAAAGTTTGATAGGCCTGAAGAACTTCGATCGGGTAGTGTTCTGTAGCCCCAAGGCTAAGCGACGGATTTTCGACCAGCTTTGAAGTGAAGCCGATATTCTGTAACATTGAAATAACTTTCCCCAGTTGAACTTTTTGCGCCAGCTGGGCGGCCGCTGCATTTAAACTTTCTTTTAACGCATAATACAGGGGGACTTCGCCATTAAATTTTCGCTCGTAATTTTCCGGAACCCACTTTTTTTTGTCGAACACCCATTCGAATTTATCATCTGTAATAACAGTTTCGGGGTTAATGTTCGAGTTTCCATCAACGCCATTTATCAAAGCTGTTAAATAAATAAATGGTTTTACTAATGAGCCAATTTGGCGATGACTGTCTACGGCACGGTTAAACTGGGTTTGCCGATAATTCTGACCGCCAACCACTACGGTGACTAAGCCAGTTGAATTTTCTGCTGATAAAACCAGGCCTTCTAGGCGCCGACCACTTTCTTTGTTCAGTTGAAGGTTTTTACGATTTGATTCAAGTTCTGCAATGTGGGCCAGCAACGATTTCTGGGCTGCAGTTTGTGCATCAAGATCAAGGCTTGTGTATATTTGTGCGCCTTCAATTGCAATACCTAATTGTGCCATCTGTTTGCGAACAGCATCAAAAAAATACGGAGCAGTTTCAACTGCTTTGGTAATTTGTTGTTTTGGCAATTCGACAATTAAAGCAGCTGCATATTCAGTTTCGCCAATTAACTTTAAATCCAACATTTTTTTTAAGACAGTGTTACGTCGATTTAATGCTTTTTCTGCTTTTTTCCACGGATTGTTTTGTGCAGGATTATTCAGTAAACCCGCAAGCAAACTGCATTCGGCCAAATTTAAGTTAGGTAACAGCTTACCAAAGTAAATATCAGCTGCTGCACCAAATCCACGAACTTGAAATGCTCCGGATTGGCCCATATAGATTATATTCAAATACGTTTCTAAAATTTCATCCTTTGTCCACTGCGATTCCAATTTGATAGCTAAATAAATTTCCTTTAACTTTCGCTTCAAACTTTTTTCAGGTGTTAAGAAATAATTTTTCACAAGCTGTTGGGTGATTGTGCTGCCGCCTTGTGCTGCGCGCATCTTGATAACATTCTTAATAAATGACCTAGTCATTCCTGTGTAACTGACTCCGGAATGATCTAGAAAGTCATTGTCCTCAATAGCTATAACTGCGTTCATGCAATCGACCGGTATGTCCGATATTTTAAATTCTTGCTGCATAACGGGCTCTTGCCCGCGAAATTGCGCGACCAAAACTGGGTCAAGTGCCGCTTGCCAGTGCGGTCTCCAGGGTAGGCCGACCAGCGTGCCAATAACTCGAAATTCTGCAGATATCGCAACTAAGAAATTCTCATTGCGGTGATTTTGCCAAATCCAGCAGTAGAAGTTTTCCCCCTTAATCTGCGATTGCTGCTCACTTGGAAGCAAGCTGAAACATTCCGAAAGCTCTATTCTTTTAGCATCGCCCGCCAGCAAACTTTGCGCTTCATTACGAAGGCGATAATTTTGCTTTTCGATTTGCTTCATAAAACTAGCTTCGTTCCATTTTTGGCCCGTTTTAAATTGGGGTCCGCGCGCAAAATAGCGGGTTGACGCTGAAAGCTCGTTCATCTCGATTCGATTTTCTATTTTTTGAGCGGATTCCGTATCCGTTTGAAAGGGCCACAAATCCGCAATTCCGCTAGCACCTGCAGGTAAGCAAAATGCACTAATCCATAAGATTCGTATGACTACAGCGGGTGCAGCATTCAGGCTTGTCAACAGTCTACAAATGGTCTTTAATTGGGTCAAAATAAGGAGCATAAAGACATAAAATGATGAAGCTCACAACAAGTCAAATACAAAGGCTAGCTGATAAAGTCCTTAACCAGTGGAAAATTCAAAATCTTATAACTTTAAAAGTGGATGAAAAAGTTGTTCTTAAAACCATAATTGATTGCATCACCGAAGAATTCAAAAAAGAAGAAAATTTAGATCGTGAAATTAGCGGCATGATCGATGAGCTTCAGCGCCAACATGGTTCCGAATTTCAGCGGCATAAGATGTTTCCTATTTTAAAACAGAAATTAGCTAAAGAAAGAAAAATTATTTTATGATTTTATCTGAAGATCGCCAAAGTCATTTAGCGCATTTAATTACTGACAAAGTTTGGGGCGATGATATCGCTGATTTTTCTGATGATGATCTTGCATTAAAGGCTACCAAAAAAGCCGTCATTGAATTTGTGAAAGAGCATAACGATATTGATAAAAAAGCTAGGGAAAAAGTGGCGTCACTTAAGCGCGGGGTCTTAGAAGGTTCGCCTGAGTGGGACATTATGTATAAAAAATATTATGAAGAGGAAAAGAACCGCCATGGCAAATAAGAAGAAGAAAATGACTGCGACGAAGACTAAAGCTGCCGCGAAGAAAAAAGTACCAGCAAAGAAATCGAAAGCCGTTGTAAAGAAAAAAATTTCAGCTCCGAAGCCGAAGCCTGCTTTGAAAAAAAAGGTTTCAGTAGTGAAGAAACAAACCGTAAAGGCTAAAGCGAAAGCAGGCCCTGTTTTTAAACCATCGAAGCCAGTAAAAATGAAGGATTATGCAAACGCATTCACTCCGCTAGCCGATCGGTTGGTCGTGCGTGTTGTTGAAAATGAAAAAATAACGGCAGGTGGAATCATCATTCCGGATTCAGCTTCAATGGTACAAGGCCACTTAAAAGGCGAGGTGCTAGCTGTTGGAAATGGCGCAAAAAATAAAAAGGGCCTAGTTCGTCCACTAGACGTCCAGTTAGGTGATTTTGTTTTGTTTGCGGAATATTCAGGAACAAAAATTGAATTCAATTCAGAAGAACTTCAAATTGTAAAAGAATCTGACATTATGGGAATCGTGCAAAAATAAATTAAAGGATACCTTATGAAAAAATTTGTATATTTAAGTTTAATTATCTCTACATTAACTGCCACTTCGGACGCGTTGGCGCTTTCAATCGATTGGACTGGCGGTTACCGTTTGGAATACACCGAAATTGACAGACCTTCTCTTGCAGATGCAAAAGAACGTAAAGCGTACGGCCTTAACTTTTTGTATTTGCAGCCAAAGATTCTAGCGTCAGATGGGATCAATATCGTCAGTCGTTTTGATGTTTTTTCAAATGCACATCCGGCTTACAAAAATTCTCAGTTGGGTTCTACTTTCGGAAGTGGGTTAAGCCCTTCGGGCTCAACACCAAATGGCGCAAACGTAACGTCAGAAAATCAAGATGCTAGTTTAATGCGAATTAGCCAATTGTATTTAAATGTAAATCACGAATATGGTTCGCTAGTTGCGGGACGTGCGCCCATTGAATTTGGCATGGGTATTACTCACAATGCTGGAAACGATCCGTTTGCGCACTGGTATGACACGCGGGATATGGTTGGCTACAAGTTTATCGTAGACAATATTTCTTTTATGCCGATCTTTGCGAAAGTTTCACAAAAAGATTTTGGCCAGGGTGTAACAGCATCTGACCAGATTTTTGTGTTTGAATATGACAATAAAGATATTGGCGCCAAAGCTGGATTGTTCCATCAAACTCGTCGCAGCAGTTTTGAATCCAATGATGCTGCAACAGGGCCAAATGCCTTACCAATTGCCGGGGCAACTTTAAGTTCTGGCTGGTCGACACAAACAATAAACTTATTCTTTGGTAGATCTTGGGAAGCATTTCAATTCAGATTAGAAGCCAGTTTCTTGACAGGTGACACAGGATTACAGGTTGCTGCGTCTCCGGTTAAGTTTAATGCATATGCCGTTGCTGCTGAAATGGTTATGCCGATGCAAACCAAGTGGGAATTTGCAGCCAAGTTTGGTGTTGCTAGTGG
>JANPNP010000066.1:0-2965 GCA_031427535.1 Bdellovibrionales bacterium
TAGCACCAACTTGATTGGTGATTTCGCCAACTTTTGACGAATCATTTGCGCACGAACTTTCGTTGTAAATGGCTACGCGGCTGACTTGGCCGTCCCGGTAAGCCGTGGCCATAGAAAAAGTAACCGTTTGATTTTTAGAAATTGTGTTGGGATCTAATATTTGTAACGTTGCAAACGAACTAAACGTAGTTTGTTTAATTTCTACAGGAGTATCTGTGCAAGATACTAAAAGCACTATAAGACTACAGAAAAGACCGATTCTCATGAGTAACTCATCGGTCTTTTCTATCTTTTACTAAACTATTTTACGAGTACATTTTTAAATTGCCATGGATCGGATTGATCCAGATCTTCGTGAAAAAATCCGGGCCGGTTCGTTAACGGATTCCAATCCGTATAAAAGCCATTCACCGGGCCCAAATACGGAAGCTGAAACTGCAAACATCTTTCAAAGTCCATTTCGTCTGCTTCAACAATTCCCATATTTGGATTTTCAAGAATCCATGCCATTCCCGCGATAACGGCTGACGTTACTTGCAGACCTGTTGCATTCTGATACGGCGCTAATTTTCGGGCCTCTTCGATGGATAACTGTGAGCCATACCAAAAAGCGTTTTTCGCGTGGCCATATAAAAGAACGCCAAGCTCGTCGGTGCCAGCGACAATTTCTTTTTCATCCAAAATGTGTTGCTGACTTTGTTTCACTCCGGCTTGTCCAAACATTTCTTCTAGAGAAAGTACCGCATCATTACTTGGGTGATAGGCGTAGTGGCATGTGGGTCTATAGGTTGGTGTGGCGCCCGCGCCAACGGTAAAATAATCTGCAATTGAAATAGATTCGTTGTGCGTTACCAGCCGACTGTAGTGTGCGCCTGCAGTTGGGCACCAACTGCGCACGCGCGTGTTAGCACCGGGTTGCTGTAAATAAATTGCCGCCTTACAGCCAGCTTCGTGGTGCTTTGCATTTTCTGGTAACCATTTTTCGAAAGTTCCCCATCCTAATTCTGCAGGCTGCAGGCCTTCGCTAACAAAACCTTCTACGGACCAGGTGTTAATGAATGCGTCTTTTGGTTTTGCATTTCTACTTACCTGTGAATCACGTTCGGCGATGTGAATTCCCTTTACACCGGTTTTTTGCATGAGCTTAGCCCACTCTGTGCGTGACTGCGGCATTTCAAAATCTATTTTTAAATCGGTCGCTAGTTGCACCAGCGCTTTTTTTACAAACCATGAAACCATTCCTGGATTTGCTCCGCAGCATGACACGGCCGTGGTACCACCGGGATTTTTCTTTTTTTCTTCAAGCACCGTTTCCCGAAGCGCGTAGTTCGAGCGCGCTGCTGCCTTCATGGTCTCGTCGAAATAAAATCCGGCCCAGGGTTCGACCACGGTGTCGATGTAGAACGCTTCCAATTCACGACATAACTTCATCACGCTAAGAGAACTCACATCGACCGATAAATTTATACAAAAGCCATTCCCACCTGCAAGTAGCGGCGTCAGCATTTGCTGGTAATTGTCAGCAGTTAACCCTTTGTGAATAAACTGAATGCCACGCTCGTCTAATAATTTACGATCGCTGTCATTGGGATCAATCACAGCCAATTGTTTTTTATCAAATTTAAAATGGCGTTCTAACAGTGGTAGACAACCGCGCCCAATAGAACCAAAACCAATCATGACTACAGGACCTTTAAGTTCACCGTATATTTTATCAATCATTGTAAGACCTCCTTTATAAGTACTCGTCTTTAATTTTTTTAATAATCTGTTCAATCTTTTTTACCGAAACCGGCGCAATGAAAATAGCATCATCACCCGAAATTGTTCCAAGTATACCGAATTCAGTTTTTAAGCTATCAATCTGTGTTGCCACCAAACTTGCTGAACCTGGCGTGGTGTGCACCACAATTAAATTTTCATTCGACTGAATGTCGGTGATTAGCGCGCTTAAGTCTTGATTCATCCGCGTGGTTATTGCACGGTGATCTTCTGGCAAACGATAAATAATTTCGTTTTCAGAATTTGTTGTTTTAATCGCACCGATCCGCCGCAGATCCCGTGACACTGTACTTTGCGTAACATCAAACTTTTTTTGCTTCAGCGCTTCGCACAGATCTTCTTGCGTGCTTGCGGTGCCGGCGCGAATTAATTGACGTAGTGCTTGTAAGCGTTCTTGGGTATCGAATTTATTCTTAGCCGGCTTTTCCATTTAGGACCTCAATTTCGGGTTGTGATAATGCGCGCTGCTTTGTTAGTAGCGTTCCTATTGTTATATCAGATAATAATTCCGCTGCAAAACTGGCATGCATCACACGCACGTATTTTATTCCGGCTTGTACGGCACAGATCATGGCTTTTACTTTTGTCGACATTCCGCCGTGAATAATACCTTCATCCATCATGGCATCCATCATCGGAATGCTAACTTTCGGTACGAGCTGCTTCTTTTCATTCAGGATCCCTTTTTGGTCTGTTAAGAAAATCAATTTCTTGGCTCCTAGTGCAATGGCAATTTTTGTTGCGGCCCAATCGGCATTCACGTTGTATTTATCCCCATTTATACCAATACCAATAGGTGCAATCACGGGCACACGGGTGCGAAATTGCGCTAAAACAACTTCGATCGCAGCTGGGTTTACAGCTTCAACAGTGCCAACTTGTTGCAGTTCAACATTGGTTCGCGAACACGTTAATATTTTATCACGCGCCCCAGACAATCCAACAGCTGGAATGTGCAACATTTTCAAATTTTCTACCAGCATCGAATTTACGTCAACGGCTAGCACCCGATCGATGACTGTCATCATTTCGGGTGTCGTTTGCCGCTGACCATCGATAAATTTCCATGTGATAACTTGCCTATTTAGTTCCGCATTAATTGCAGGACCGCCTCCGTGTACGCACCTTGCGGACGAGGAGCAGCATCGCGATTCCGCCGAAGAGGCCTCGATAGAAGGCAATT
>JANPNP010000067.1:0-3522 GCA_031427535.1 Bdellovibrionales bacterium
CAACTTAAACTGAGCATGAACAGCGGCTTCTACTTCTTCGGGAATTATAGCAAGGTCATTAAACTTAACTACACAGCGAAAACTTCTTTCCACATTTTGACAGTCCGCCTGTGCATTTTTCCCTGACCAAGTCGTACTCTGAGGTCCATTTGCAAGATCTCTAGTTAATGTAACTAACTTTTGTGTTCCTACTAAAGCGCTAGGTAGAAAAAATGTTAACGTGTTGGGATCTTGTTCGTAGTTAGCAGCTTTGTACTTTACAGGATAGGTTGCATAATTTTGTAAATCCGCTGTGACAGGAACTTCGTAGGTTCCGCGGATAGGTCTTGCAGCATTGGAATTCATGGAAAATATTAAACTAACAATTAGCGAGCAATTTCTAGCTTTAATAAACATGAAGTCTCCTTAAGGAAGGCAGTAAGCCGTTGCACGACCACGACCTACCCGTAACACTCGCCCTATACTTTGTAAAGTGCTCAAGTCCCGGAAGGCTGTCATTGTGGTCACATTGTAACGTTTAGAGTATTGTTTCACGGTCATAAATTGACCTTGCTTAAAGCTAGCCAATACTTTGATTTGGCGCATATTAATATCAATAGTTGCGCTAGGCACGATATAGGAAGTGCTTTGATTTCTTAACGATACGTCGGGTTCCATTTTAAAGATTTGGATATGGTCACTTAACTTATAACCGTTATCTGACCATTCTACCCAAGAGCCAAATTCTCCCAAAATCTTTCGCAATTTTCCAATAGTTGCATGCAGTAAGTTGTCGTGAACTGCTGGATTATAATCATAATTCCAAATCAGACGAACCAGATTTTCTTTTTTTTTATATCCTGGCCCGACAAGTGCTGTTATTAATTTTTTGATTGGGCTGGTGACCCCCTGATCAATACAAACAACATCACCATGATTTACGATAACTACTTCACCGCGGCTTGGCCCCAAGTAAACGCCTGTACTGCCTGGTTTTATATTCAGTAACTGCGGAATTAGTCCATATAAACCTAGTTTTTTTAGTTCATAGAATTCGGCAATCCCATTTGCATGTACTCGGTCAATTAGATCGCCCATGGGATCTTCACCCCTGTTGTAGTTTTGAATTTTTTCATTGGAATACCTACTTTTAATTCGTGCATCAATGATGTGGGTGGATTGGTTTTTTGAAATTAGATCTTGCGGCGCGATCCCTAAATGCAATTTTATCTTTGTGGCTAAACCGTCGGCTTGATTCGAAATCACAATATCAATTTTAGAATCTAAGTTATTTCTTAAGGCTTGTGTTAGTGCCAGCGCAGCATGGGCTTCGCCGCGAAGCAAATGCAGGTGTGCGTAGCGCAAGTTATACACTGCAGATTGCCGTTTACTTTGATGTTGATAGACCAGATGCCCTGCTAACTCTAAGTAGTGTTGCGCACTTTTACACTTGCCCCGCAAAGTTAATTGGCGAATTATTTCTAGATATATTTCGGCACGTGAATACGTATCGGCTACAGCCAATGTTGCCAAAGCTTGCTTTAGCTCTGCTAATGCGGTTGGTATATTTAGTCCAAACTGCGAACGATATTTCACTAAAGAAATCGAAATTGCAGCCACCAGTCCACCATTGCCAAGATCGCGCGCTAACCCTTGTGCTTTTGCTAACTCGTAAAGTCCACGCGTGATATCTCCAAGCTGGCATCTTGCGTGGCCCAGTAAATCTAAGGTTAAAACTTGGCCGTAATTAAACTGCATATCAAGTGCCAATCTGTAAGCGTGTTCGGTTACGTTTTTTGCTTTTAAAAACCGGCCACGAAAAAAACTAAAAAACGCACTTCCTTGCAAGGCATAGAATTCAATTTCTTGAATTGCATAAGGATCAGTTAATTCGGTTTTTCGATAATTTTTAACGTGTCGCCTAGATAATTGATTTTTTGCAAAATAAGTAATCCCTTCTTTATAATCGGATCGACGAATACAGCCAATGCCCAGGAAAAAGCGAGCCTGACAGTGATAGTTCAGTTTGAAGTCACTGCATCTTACGGCCTGTTCGTAAATAGCGCGCGCTTCGTTAAAGTCCCCTAAAAAGGAAAGTGCGCCAATTTGGTAACAGGTTTTTTGCTGATAGGAATTGATTGATTCGGTTGCTAAGTGCTGTAGCGGACTTCGCCCAAGTTTTAATACGACATTTTTGTATTTTCCTTGGTAGAAACAGCTACTTAGGGATTCAGAATTAGCGCTTTCAGGCATCTTACAATCACAACATATCACAACATAAAATACAAGAGTTAACTATTGGATTACCAGGACAGAATAGCAGATTCTCATAACGAACGAAATTAATCGTTTAATATAAGGAGAATTGAAAAATGGATAAATCTAAATTGTTGGCATCTTTAGCCATAGTAACTGTAAGTAGTTTTGCATGTGTAAGCGCTTTCGCACAAATAACAACTATTGCTGGCTGCAAGCCGGAAAACTATGTTCAAGGCGAAGCTACAAATCGAATTGCAACTCAAGGATCAAGTTACACACCAAAATGCCTCCGAATTAAAGTGGGTTCAACAGTTATAATTCAGGCTAGTCAGCATCATCCGTTAATCGCTATGCCAGACATCAATAACATAAAAAACCCATTTGCAGCGTCCGACCGTTTTACAGAATCACAATCTCGAGTAATGAATACAATTGGCGTTTTTGGATATTTTTGTCAGGCACATGGTGACGCGGAAGGTGACGGCATGGCTGGCGCCATAATCGTTGAGCAATAGAACATTTAATTAGTTCATACTAAATATTAAGGAGATTCTTATGACTAAAAAATTAATCATCGCAGTTGTTTCAGTTTTACTAACTGTAACCGCACATTCTAAAAAGGGCGAAAATGAAAATCATGACTACTAAAGACTACCATTTAACGGTGAAAACCCGCGGAGATGATATCGCAGAGATGACGATTTTGGATACCCATAGCAAAGTGAGCATAAAGGCAAAGCGTTTAGTAGAACTTTTGAAAAGTACACTTATAAGTGACGGGGCCGACCCCATAATTTTAGAAAGTCCAACTCACAAAGGATATGCACAGGCGCACATTATTGATCCAAGTTCAAATTCGGCTGCTGTTATTACCTCAGTAAGTCGGCGTGGAATCAGTCAGATGGAAATCATTTTTAAAACTGCGGATAAATCTGATTTTGCAATGAACATAGTTTGTCAAAAAATGTAGATAAGTTCCTTAAAGAAAATTAACTGGCGGAGGCTATATGAAATTTAGAATTGGCTTAACAATATTATTGCTTTATGGCTGTGGGTACACGGTAAATCCACTTCCAAGCGATTCAGTACCGTTAAGTGGACCGGGTACGTCTGGCGCAGCGGTCGATTATGCCACCGTAAATGCAAACGTATTTCAGCCCAATTGCGTCCGCTGTCATTCGCAGGCCGGCGGAAACAAAGGCGGAATTAATTTAGAAACTTTTGCGCAAGTGAAGTCTCGAATTCAGCTTATTGCAACTGCTGTTAACAGCGGAATAATGCCGC
>JANPNP010000068.1:0-2440 GCA_031427535.1 Bdellovibrionales bacterium
GGTGATAAAATCATCGACGTCGACTATATAGATATAGGAATAAAAAGGGGATATCTTGCAAGATTTCTGGGCGGTATGCGCCAGCGTGTAATGATCGCTATGGCCATGAGCTGCAACCCGCAATTGTTAATTGCAGATGAACCAACCACAGCCTTAGATGTTACCATTCAAGCGCAGATTTTAGATCTGATGCGAAAAGTGCAAAAAGAATTCAACGCCGGCATGATTTTAATTACTCACGATTTGGGCGTTGTTGCCGAAATGTGCCAAGAAGTTTTAGTCATGTATGCAGGTAAAGTTGTTGAATACGGATCTGTGGAAGATATTTTTTATCGGCCACGCCATCCGTACACCTTAGGATTATTGAAATCAATTCCACATTTTGAAACTGGCAGCCGGCTTAAAACTTTACAGACTATACCCGGGTTAGTCCCCAACTTATATAAACTACCAACGGGTTGTCGATTTCAAGATCGTTGCAAATACGTCACTGATATTTGTCGTCAGCAAGATCCCAAGTTAGAAAACCTGCGTGGTATTCACCGCGTAGCGTGTTTTAATTCGGACAAAACGCAAAAAGAAAGTCAAACCGTATGATGACGCCAACATCCGCCCCATCCATACTGCGTGCTGAAAATATTGTAAAAAGCTTCCCAGTTCATGGCGGCTTATTTTCGCAGGAAATAGCATCTGTAAAAGCTGTGCAAGGCGTTTCATTTGAACTAAAAAAAGGTGAAACCCTAGGATTAGTCGGAGAATCTGGTTGCGGTAAATCCACGTTGGGGCGCTGCCTAATTAAATTATTAGAACCATCCGCAGGTAAAATATTTTTTAAAGATCAGGACATTACAAATTTTAAGGGCGAACAACTACGCGAACTTCGAAAAAGCATGCAAATTATTTTTCAAGATCCCTACGCGTCGTTAAACCCGCGCATGACAATCGGTTCCATTTTAGAAGAACCCTTAATTATTCATAATTTATTTAATTCGCCGAAAGATCGCGCTGATCGGGTCCAAGAATTACTACAACTAGTGGGTTTAAGACCCGAACACTTAAGCCGCTACCCGCATGAATTCTCTGGCGGGCAAAGGCAACGTGTTGGCATTGCACGCGCCTTAGCCGTGAACCCAGATTTAATTATTTGTGACGAACCTGTTTCAGCACTTGATGTTTCTATACAAGCTCAGGTCATTAATTTATTAATGGAGCTTCAACAAAAATTAGGTCTTACGTATGTTTTTATTGCCCATGATTTAAAAGTGGTCGAACACGTGTCGACCCGCGTGGCTGTGATGTATCTGGGAAAAATTGTTGAAATGGCGGAAGCTGAAGACCTTTATAAAAATCCTTTGCATCCGTACACCAAAGCACTTTTGTCAGCCATTCCGGTTCCGGACCCAAAGCCCCGCGCAGAACGAATCATATTAACTGGTGATGTGCCATCGCCTTTAAACCCCCCGCCTGGCTGTCACTTTAACCCGCGTTGTCCAATAGCGGGTCCAGAATGCCGCGTGCAAGTTCCGCAACTTTTAGAAAAAAGACCCGCACATTGGGTAAGCTGTCTTAAAGTCTAGTTTAATTTGCCAAATAAATTCCGATACGTTTGCTATGACAACGCCGTATCATTGGATATTTTACGATTCATTTTCAAAAACTCAGTCTAATCCTATCGGCGTGGACGAAGCGCAAATGGCAATTTTTAAAATGAAACCAAAGGATTGGCCGCGCTTTTTTGTATGGACCCAAGGTTGGACCGACTGGCAATCGCTTGAACTTTTTTTAAAAAGTGATCAAACAGTTTTTATTACGCAGTTTGCCGCGGCAACTTTTGAACACGAAATTACTCGCAAACATGATGTTTCCGCTGAAACAAAAACAGACTCTATTGCTAAACGTGTTCTAAAAGAGGTAAAAGAAATTACCCGGTCTTTTTCGGGGGTCGCCTTTGATGACGAACCTCCAAGTGTCGAAGCAGCTCTTGGAAAAAGCTCTTTCGATGCCGACCAGCTTTCTTGGGCTGAAACCGAAAAGCCCGACATCAATTTCAAAAAATTAAAAGATAAAATGTCATTTTCAAAACGGGATGCGCGCCATGAATTTAAAATTGAAGTGCTGCTTATTTCGCCCAAGGGAAAAACTTTTCGTAGTAATTCGTCGAACATATCCTTAAGCGGATCTTTACTTGAAGATAATATTCCATTTGATTACTATGGAATTTCATTTGATGTGGTTATCGTTAATCGGTCAGCCCAAGCAGAAAAAAATGCTCGTGTTTCGCTAAAAGCAAAAACCGTGGGTGATGGGTTAACTCAGCGAATATCGTTTCATGATACGACTGCAGATCAAAAAAGATTGTTGCATGGATTGTTACAAGATTATTTAGACGAACAGCAAAAGCTAACTCGTAAAACGGGCTAATTAAAACCCGAAACCTAAC
>JANPNP010000069.1:0-2062 GCA_031427535.1 Bdellovibrionales bacterium
GTCCGTTTTGCAGCAACCGTCCCTGAAGTAGCCGGTCAACGGGTCATAGGAACAAGGTACCAGCGGTGTACCTAAAACAGCTTCATAGGTCAATCCATCGACTTTCACTTGACTGAAAATCATCAGCAAAGATGAAAAAATTAAACATTTAATAACAAAGCGTAATTCATCCATTTTGAACCTCGTGATAGTGCTGAGAAATTCTTTCCAACGCTGAAAGAAGCTGTTTTTTTGTAAAAGGCTTTACTAAATATTCACTGGCGCCCAATGATTTTGCTTGGTCGATTGTCATTTGATCATTCAGCGAAGAAACAACTAAAAATCGAGTTTTAGGTGATAACTGATGTGACTCTTTCAAAACATCCAGACCGTTTTTAAGTGGAAGTACCAAGTCTAAAATAACAATGTCTGGGTGATGCAGCTTAATCATCTCTAGGGCTTTAACCCCGTCACCAGCCTCAGCCACGATTTCGTAATTTTGATTGATCAACGAGAATCTGTAAATTTCACGAATAAAAATCACATCTTCAACGACCAGACACTTCAGCTTCATATTTATATTTTATATGGAGTTTTTCTCAATGCGTAGAATTTTACAAAAAGCTGGCCCTAAATTAGGTCTATCTAAAGTCTAGTCTAATGGACGTTTGCTTAAAAAAAAGTGAACATAAGAAGATGAAAACCATGATTTTTATATCTCTTTTTGTCTGCAGTACGAGTTACACACAGACCTTGCCTACAAAAAATAAAAATCCATTTCCAGTTAAGTACACCAGCGAGGCCGACCAAAAATTAAATATTAAAACCATTACGCTAGCCCCAGTTTACGACAACGTTAACAAAATTTATTCGGAACCAATTGAAAAGCTACTTATTGAACTTTTACAAAATGATAAAGTTTGGGGCTATGCTCAATTTCCAAATCTCAATGCACCTACATTTGTAGAAACCTATGATAGTAATCCTGACAAAGTACTGGATGTTTTAAGGACTACAGCTGCTCAAGGTTTACTGACGGCCCTAATAACAAAAGGGCCTAAGGGTCTTAGTGCAAAATTAAGATTATTTACCGCAGACAAAGGTCTTTTATTAATTGAAGAATCTTTCGAAGATAAAACAGCGTTTGAAATTCCGAAGCTTCGTGACGAGTTTGTAAAATTATACCAAAATATGAAAAATAAATTGCCGTACCGCGGTTTTGTATTAAGTCGCCGTGGCCTTGATGTCACTATCAATGCTGGCTCAAAAAACGGATTGCAAGTAGGACAAGAGCTAGCCGTAGCTCAGATCATAAAAGTAAATCGTCATCCCAAGTTAAAATATTTGGTTAGCACTGAAAAAGAAATTATCGGACGTTTGCAAATAAAAAAATTAGAACCTTACTTAAGCTTTGCCCAAATCGTTTTCGAAAAAGAAAATGGTGTTGTTGACGTTGGTGCTAAACTTTTGCCTACCGACTACATTAGTTATCCAAAGCCAATAATAAATGCCGCAGGTGAAGTGACTGACGATCAATTGACCACACCTCTGCCAAATGCAGTAAATTCTGGAACCCCTTCTGGCGAGTGGGCACCGAAAGAGCCACCTCAATATGGAAAAGCTATTCTGCAAGCGGGACTTGGGCAGTACACCGAATCGACTCGACTTATTTCTGGAACAACGATCGAAGCAAATCAAAGCGTCGCGCCCACGTTTCTATTGGGTGGCGAGTTTTGGCTAACTCCTAATTGGTTTATTGATTTTAATGTCATGCAATCCTATTTCAAAATTAAAAATGGCTTAGCAGGATCCACACCTACAAGTTTAAGCTATACATATTCACGTTATGCAGGATCAGTTGGTTACTACTTTTTATTGTTAGACGATTTTTGGGGTCCTAAATTCAGTGCGCTGGCCGCGTCGATCCGGTCAATGCGCCGCGATGAAGGCCAAGCTGCGCCCCTCGGGCGGCACGAACGACCACAAGGCACCGTCGCCGACCCTGATTCGGCGCGCCGCCAGTTCGGCCCGCAAGGCCCGCAGCGTCGGCGGCGGATGCTCTGCCAGACCAGCCCCCGCCTCG
>JANPNP010000070.1:0-7008 GCA_031427535.1 Bdellovibrionales bacterium
TGATAGAAAGCTGCAGCAAAAATTGAAGCTTAGTATTTTTTGCAATCCAGAAAGCTTAAAGGCAGCTTTTAAGACCCATTTGGCAGCGCTTGAACTATCCAGCTGTGTTGAACTCAAAGAGAAGCACCAACTTTGGGTTCGAAATGACACGAATGGATTTCGAGCACATGTTTTCAACGTCGAGCGAGGTAAATTTAAAACGGATTTCATTCAACTCAAGCATGGAAATAATAAAATTGTTCTTGAGGGAATCCTAAAAGATGGGCAAAAAATTGTGCAAACGCTTGATATCATATCAGGTTCGTAACTCATGGCGAAAAATCAATAGCAAATAGCGCCTCATTTCCAATAAAAACCAGTAAATTCATAGACACCTTTTGCGTCATTACCTAATGTTAGCAGGCTGTGATGACTGAGAGCAATGTAACGCCTAGCGGCTTCAAAAACAGATCCGATCTGCACGTCGAGCGAAAAGCTTGGCATGTAACGGCTGTTTTTTTCATATTTTTCTGTTGGGTAACAATTCCCTATTACTGGTTGTCGATCTCGTTATTAGCATTAGCTTGGGTCTTATTTATTCCGCTCGATATTTTGCGCCAAAAAAATTCCGAACTAAATATAAAGTTAACCCGCTTTTTGCGACCAATCATGCGCAGTACCGAGCTAAATCGCTTGGCAGGCACAACATATTTGTTAACTGGCGTACTGCTTATTGCAATTCTGTTTAACTCGGGCGTGGTTGCACTCAGCTTACTTTACCTAGCATTTGCAGATCCGCTAGCTAGTTACGTGGGCATAAAATATGGTAAAGATAAAATTTTCGGGCATAAATCGGTGCAGGGTTTCATGGCCGCATTTGTTGTGTGTGCCATCATGACAGGACTTTACCTTACGTACTACCGGGTTCCGCAGCAGGTGCTGATCGTTAGCCTTCTTGGTGGACTTGTCGGAGCCTTTGCAGAGCTTATTCCTGTTGGTAAAATTGATGATAACTTTTCAATGCCTGTCTTAAGCAGCATTGGCTTAACAATATTATTTTATTTCTTTGGATTTTTCTCATATTTTAATTAATCTCTCGGCATGGCAGATACAAACGGACAATTAGAAGGCTACTCGAAGAGCGGCAAAAAATTAGGAATGTATATTTATATACTTCCAAATTTAGTTACCACCGCAAACTTATTTTGTGGATTTTACTCGATCATTTTCTCTATAAAAGGTGAATTTAAAGTGGCCGCGATCGCCGTTGTAGTCGCTGCTATTTTCGATCTGCTTGATGGCAGATTGGCTCGCTTAACTCATGCGACAAGCAAATTTGGTGCGGAATACGATTCACTTTGTGATTTGGTCAGCTTCGGGTTAGCTCCATCATTGTTGATGTTTCAGTGGGCCTTAAGTCCATTCGGTCGTTTAGGTTGGCTTGCATGCTTTTTATTTGCAGCTTGCGGCGCTTTACGACTTGCACGATTCAATGTGCAAGTTGGAGTTGTTGAAAAGAATTATTTCCAAGGTTTACCTATTCCAATGGCTGCCGGAATTGTTGCATCGGCCTATTTAGCATTCGAAGACATGGGCTGGAGCGAAGTTGAAGAATGGCAATCGCGTGGCTTACTTTTTATGGTCATGCTTTTAGGAATTGTGATGGTATCTAATTTTCGTTACCGCTCATTTAAAGATCTGGATTTAAAACAAAGATTACCATTTAAATATTTAATCATGGGGGTCATCTTACTTTTTGTGGTGGCGCTACGACCTGAAGTGATGCTGTTCATTTTGTTCTTTTCGTACGCCGTATTAGGAGCCGTCTTCGGAGTTTTACGTTTAGGTAAAAAACAGCGTGAAATTAAAGCCAGTGTGTATGCACCGCCAGTAACAGACGAAACAGATTTACAAGAAGAGACCGAGGAAAGCTAATTTTATGAAGCCCTGGAAAAAACCATTAAAAGTCGGATTAGTTGGCGCCACCGGAGTGGTGGGCGAAACTTTCATAAATATTATTGAAGAGTACGTGTTACCCATAAGTGAATTTCGCCCGTTTGCTAGTGCCAATTCTGCCGGTCAAAAATTAGATGTGGCGGGAAAACAGTGGACCGTGCAGGTCCTAAAGCCAAATTGTTTTGACGGGTTGGACATGGTTTTTTTTAGTTCAGGCGATGACATTTCAAAAGAATGGGCCCCGCAAGCTGTAGCGTCCGGTGCGTTTGCTATTGATAATTCCAATGCTTTCCGTATGAATCCAGAAATTTTACTGATGGTGCCAGAAGTGAATGGAAACTTAATAAATGAAAATTCGAAGCCGCAAATTTTAGCGAACCCAAACTGTTCAACAATTCAGTTGGTCGTTCCGTTGAAGCCCTTGTCTGACCAGTTTGGTATTGAAGACGTGACAGTTTCTACCTACCAAGCGGTTAGTGGTGCTGGTCTTCCGGGATATGACGAATTGTTGGATCAAACTAAAAACTTTCAGCAAATGGATCATTCTTTTAAAGCGTTTCCAAAACAGATTTTATTTAATTGCATTCCGCAAATTGGAAGCTTTGACGAAGACGGCTTTTGCAGTGAAGAAACTAAAATCATGAACGAAAGCGCAAAAATTTTAAGTTTACCGAATTTAAATATTTCTGCGTTTACCGTGCGCATCCCTGCTTTAAATTCGCATTCCGAAGCAGTATGGGTAACTTTAAAAAAAGAAGTTACCAAAGCAGAATTTACTAATGCACTTGGAAATTTTGAAGGCTTAGCCGTGATTGACGATGATTATCCGACGCCACTTGAAGTTTCAGGGGAAGAGCCCGTTTTCGTAGGACGTATTCACCAGGATCGCCACAACAAAAAACGCTGGTTAATGTGGGTGGTATCTGACAATTTAAAAAAAGGCGCCGCTTTAAACGGTTTACAAATAGCTGAACGCCTTTTTTCCTAAGTAAATTCTAGACACTGTCCCGTGGTCATGGTGCAATTTAAGAGTGAAGATAAACTTATTATTTCTATTTGCCTTATTAGTCGCCCACAACTGTTTGGCAACTTTAACGATCACATCTATTGATGGCGGAAGTTTTTCAGATGCTGCCTCTGGAACTACGCCGCCTACACTTTACGGTGGCATTGCAGGTACATGCGCTGCAACTTCACCAAACTCCACATGTAACAGTTGTTCAAACGCAACGACACCAGCAAAAGCGTGTAACTTAAAAAGTATTCATCCCGGATTAATTATAGCGGTCAATTTTTCGTCATCGGTTGATTTAGCAGGAAAAACTATTGAACTAACAGCTGACGGCGGGACCGGGTCGACAATTCTTAAATCGCTACCTTTTTCAGGAACCACTGGAACTATTACGACAACCTGGGGCGAGCTTTGTGCTACCGATTCCCTTTTCAATTCGTCGTGCACTCCTGGAATATTAACACCCGGAGTTCCAGTTAATTTTGGTGACCGCGGATTAACTATTCGGGGTGATCTAGACGGTGCCGGCGGAATTACTGATTCCGAAAAAGTAAAAGCACCAGTGAAATTACAATATGTAGACGCTGCGGATCCCGCATTAAGTAACCAGGCTTTTAGTTTAACTGGGTGTGCAAAGGGGGCGTGCGGTTTTAGCTTAACTCCAGGAGATGAAAAATTATTTATCGATGAGTTTGTGACCTCTGCGGCAACACCAATTAACGATACGGGGGCGCCAGCGTGGCAGGGTCTTGTGTTTTTTAAAATTCAAGGTGATGCGGCGTCGTCGGCCCAAGTAGCTAACAATTCAAGTGCTCCGATTCAAAAGCTTTACAATACCACTTTTGACTTAACAGACTCGTCGTTGTCTGAAAATTTTCAAAACTATGAACGCTACTGTCTGATCATGGGCAATATGAATAAAGCACAAAATATTTATTATTTCACATCTGCAAACGACGACACGAAAACCTGTGCGACCCCGTCCCAGGTGGTTGGAATTTTAGATGACAAAAGTTGTTTTATTTCGACGGCCGCGTTTGGTTCAGATATGGCGCCTGAAGTGCAAACCTTCAGAAATTTTCGCAATGAATTTTTATTAACTAGTCAGCTGGGGCGTCAGTTTGTTAAAATGTATTATAAGTTAAGCCCACCATTTGCCGATTTCATCGCAAAAAATGAAGTGCTAAAAGCTATGGTCCGATCGCTGCTGTTACCAGTTTTGCTATTTGCAAAAGTTGCTTTAGCTTATGGAATTCTTGCTGCCATCTTAAGTTTGTTAGTGGCATTAATTTTGTTTCGTCATATTTCGCGATTTCTTTTTCAGAATAAGAAAATCATGGCAGTGCTTTTGATATTTTTAACTGTTCAATTGAAAGCTGAAGTTAACACGACGACTAGAAAAGTTCCGCACCCAGGTGCTAAAGAGGGTTTAGTTAAAATTAAAAAAGATGGCACTTACATTTATGACGTTAAAACAGAACTAAAGAACGAAGCCAGTCACATTCGCTTCGGGCAAGCGTCGCATCCTGAAATTTCTATCGTCGTTCAATCAACCGACAATAACGGCAACGTTATCGGACAGAACACGTTATTTTTTGAAGACTTTTATAAGGACGCTTCCAATTTAATTGTTAGTTATGATTACGAGTGGTTCCCTTGGTACGAGAAAAACATGTTGGGTTTGCAGCTTGGAATTGGTGCGATGTTTGCCAATGGTCAAGGTCGACTTACTGCTGCGCAGGGTGGAATAAACCCCGTTGCGCAG
Organism: Bdellovibrionales bacterium; assembly: GCA_031427535.1. Lineage (GTDB taxonomy): Bacteria > Bdellovibrionota > Bdellovibrionia > Bdellovibrionales > Bdellovibrionaceae > Pseudobdellovibrio. The sequence continues at coordinate 4,713 of JANPNP010000070.1, forward strand.
GAAAAATATTTGTTCGTTACAGTTCCTGTTAGTGTAGGTGCAGTTTACCGTTTGCAGTTCGGTCCCGAACCGTGGGTTGTGCCCTATGCTGCTGGCGGTGGAACATACGTTGGATTAGCAGAAAAGCGGGAAGACAAACCACAGCCGAATTTTACAGGGGGCTTTGGGTATTACGCAGCTGGTGGTTTGCTAGTTAATTTAAATAAATTTAGCGGAGAATCTGCCCACGAATTAGATGCCGAATACGGCATTGGAAATTTATGGTTCTCATTAGAGTTCAAAGTGGTCGAAGTGAACTCATCGTCGTTCACGTTACAAAATCGCTATGTTAATGGCGGAATTTCTTTTGATTTCTAAAACAAAGATACAGTCGTGACGCGAATTAAGTTTACAGTTGCCTATGATGGTACCGGTTATTGCGGTTGGCAAAAACAAAACCATGAATCTAGGCCTAGTATTTGTCAGACGATTGAATTTGCCCTAGAGAAAATTTTCGAACATAAAATTCTTTTATTTGCGTCAGGTAGAACCGACGCAGGAGTCCACGCTTTAAATCAAGTTTGTCATTTCGATACTTCGAAAGATTTAACTAAACGAAAAAACTGGGATTTAAGCTGGGCCTTAAGGCGCTACTTACCGGATTCGATTGTCGTGAAAAAGGTTTGGGTGGCGCCAAGTAACTTTCACGCAACGATTTCGGCGACTAAAAAGACATACCGGTACTTGATTTTTAACGCACAACGCCCAAGCCCGCTATTAAGCCGCTATGCTGGCTGGGTTAGGCGACCAATCCAACTGGATCACTTAAACGAAAGTGCGAAATTTCTATTGGGATTTCAAGACTTTAAAAGTTTTCAGTCGATCGGAACCGAGGTTAAAACCACTGATAGGGAAATATTTCAGGCCGCCTGGCGCTGGAAGAAGGCCAATGTTGCTGAATTTACAATCATGGGTTCTGGGTTCCTGAAGCAAATGGTTCGTAACATTGTGGGCACGCAGCTTTTTCTAGAGCAAAACGGCCTGCCAGCGGCCGACATGAAGGCGATAATAGCTAAGAAGGATCGAAAATTCGCGGGCCCTGCTGTCGAACCCCAGGGACTTTACTTATTAAAGGTTTACTATCCTCAGGACCTTGACAATAAGTGCCGCGAACTTTAAAACACTCTTTCATCTATTTTCGGAGTAATTATGAAGACTTGGAATGCAAAAACAGAAGAAGCTGACCGTAAGTGGTTTATCGTTGACGCCGCTGGTTTAAAAGTTGGTCGTTTAGCGACTCACGTTGCCAACATTTTGCGTGGCAAAAACTTACCAACTTTCACACCACATGCTGATGTAGGTGGTTTCGTTGTTATTATTAATTCAGATAAAGTTGAGTTAACTGGTAATAAATGGACGCAAAAGAAATACTACAGACACTCGCGTTTTTTCGGATCTTTAAAAGAAAAAACTGCAGCGCAGATGAAAGATTCAAATCCTGAATTCATCATTCAAGATGCTGTAAAAGGAATGTTACCTGTTAATAAATTGTCTCATTCGTTAATCACTAAGTTAAAAGTTTATGCTGGCGCTGAACATCCGCATGCAGCTCAAAAACCTGAAGCTTACGTTATCAAAAACTAGAAATCTAAAAAGAGGATATTGAAAAATGGCTGCTGCTGAAAAATTTTATTATGCAACTGGACGAAGAAAAACAAGCTCTGCTCGCGTTTATCTAAAGCCAGGTAAAGGTGAAGTTTCAATTAATGGAAAAAAAGCTGACGACTACTTAACTCGTTTGCAATCACGTATGGTGATCATGCAGCCGATCGAATTGTTATTACAAACTAACAAGTTCGATTTGCGTGTTGTTGTTGCTGGTGGCGGGGAATCTGGCCAAGCCGGAGCTATTCGTCACGGTGTTACTCGCGCCTTAATCTTGTTTAACCCGGAATTTAAAGCTGAACTAAAAAAAGCTGGCTTTGTTACGCGTGACCCTCGTATGGTCGAGCGTAAGAAGTACGGGAAGCACGGAGCTCGTCGCAGTGGTCAGTACTCAAAGCGATAATTTTTCGTATAAAATGTTATTTAACAAAAAGGGAAGGCCAAAAGCCTTCCCTTTTCTATTTGGGTCTGGATTTTAACAATATTTTAATAATTCATAGGTATGTTGTTAAGAACGTGTTAAATTAAATGAACTTGGATTTACTAAACAACACCCATAGGACATTTATGAAAACAGAATTGAACAAGTTAGCAAAATTTTTAAAAGAAAAACGAACTTTAGCAGGACTTTCTCAAAAAGATGTCGCGACCT
>JANPNP010000071.1:0-11200 GCA_031427535.1 Bdellovibrionales bacterium
AAAGGCTGTGATCATTACTACCGGGACATTTATGAATGGTGTAATGCACTTTGGACTTAAGCAAATTGCTGGTGGACGAATCGGTGATAAGGCATCTATCGGGCTTTCGGATCAGTTGGCACAATTTGGTTTTGAAGTGAGACGACTTAAAACTGGAACACCGGCTAGACTTCACAAAGACAGTATTGATTGGGCTAAAACAACTCCCCAGTTTGGCGATGAAAAATTTTATCCGTTTAGTTTTAAATCAGAGCGCAATTTTCAGTTAAAACAGATTGCATGTTACCTTTCAAATACAACCGAGCAAACGCACGAAATAATTCGAAATAATTTAGATAAATCACCGATGTTTTGTGGAATTATCGAAGGCGTTGGCCCTAGATATTGTCCAAGCATTGAAGATAAAATCACCCGCTTTGCAGAAAAAAAAACTCATCAAACATTTTTAGAGCCCGAAGGTCTAAATTCAGATTTAATTTACTTGCAGGGTATTTCTACGTCACTTCCTGAAGATATTCAGGATCAATTTTTAAAAACTATTCCTGGGTTAGAAAATGTTAAAGTTGTTCGCTACGGTTACGCAGTGGAATATGACTACATCGAGCCAACTCAGATTTTACACCGGCTTGAAACACGGCCAGTTTCTCAGCTTTTTTTGGCAGGGCAAATAAACGGTACAAGTGGTTATGAAGAGGCTGCCGCACAAGGATTTATTGCCGGAGTGAATGCGGCCCATAAAATTTTAGAGCGTGACGAATTTATTTTGGGACGCGACCAGGCATATGCGGGCGTTTTAATTGACGATTTAGTTACTAAAGGTACGCGTGAACCCTACCGCATGTTTACCTCGCGAGCTGAACACCGACTTGTTCTTCGAGAAGACAACACAATTGACCGCTTAAGCGATATTTCTGATAAATTAGGTATAGCTTCAAAGGTAGATCTTTCTTTGTTGAATGAAATAAAAGTTGCACGAAGTAATCTTAGGGCGACGTTAGCTAGCCAAAGTATTTATCCAAAGCCCGAGGTCAATGAACAGATTAAGGCCCTGGGAAGCAGCGCACTTTTAAAGCCGGCAACGCTGGAAGAGTTTCTGCGACGGCCCGAAGTCGACTTTGTTTTTTTAAGTAAGCTGGGCTTTACATTTGAAGATGCCGAAGTTGTCACCGAATCAGTCGAGATTGAAGTAAAGTACGCTGGCTACATCAAAAAACAAAACGAGATAATAGAAAAATTTAAACATGCAGAAGGGGTAGTGATACCCGCAGATCTAGATTACGCAGCAGTTAAAGGCCTATCTAATGAAGAGATCGATAAACTAACCCGTATCAAACCTAGAACTTTAGGTCAGGCTCAGCGAATTAGTGGCGTTAACCCTTCAGCTTTGCAGGCTTTAATGGTATATTTAAAGGCTTACACCTTAAAAATAAAGGGCGAAAAACTTGGAAGCACCCCCCAGCTCAGAACCACAAATTCATTGGCGACTTAAGTCCTGGTTTCCTGATCTTGACGAAAAAACACACGCGCTTCTTAAAGCCTATTTTAATGAGCTTGTTAAATACAATAAGGTTGTAAGTCTTATTTCGGCGAAGACGGTTGCAAATTGTGATGCCATTCACTTCGCGGATTGTATCGACGCATGCAAAATTGTTTCAAGAAAAGTTAATATTAACGAGCCCTTATATGACATTGGCAGTGGCAACGGTTTTCCCGGATTGATCTATGCAATTCTTTATCCTCTTCAAGATGTTATTTTGATCGAGTCGGAAGAGCGAAAGTGCGAGTTTCTGACTCAAGCAATTTCAGCGCTGAAGTTGCCGAATGTTTCAGTGATGAATAAAAAAATCGAAAGCTTTGCTGCCGATAGTATCGGGCAGGGTATTTGTCGTGCGTTTTCAACATTACCAAAAACCTTGATGACACTTCGTAAAATTGTACGTTTGGGTGGAACTGTGTTTCACCTTAAGTCCGAAGAGTGGAGCATGGAAGTTTCGCAAATTCCCATCCAACTATGCTCTAGTTGGCAGCCGATCCTTATGGGGGAATATAAACTTCCGCTTGGTGATATTAAATTATTTCTAGTTAAAACTGATAAAATCAATTAGTGGGTCGGAATTTCTTTTTTTACCTCACCTGTTCCACGTGGAACACTTTTTACCATGCCTTTGTTTTTTTCCCAGGCTATTTTTTCGCGCTGAAGCTTTTGGGATTTTTCGAATGTTTCTATCTCTTTTTTATCTGGCCAAGGTCTTCCGCCGCGGAAGCTCTCTTCATACCGCGATCGCACGTAGCCCTCGCGCTGCTTAAGAGTTATTTCGAAAAACAGCTTTTGTTGTTGTAATCGCTCTAGGTTGCTTTTTGATTCAAACACTTTTTTTTCATAGGATTTGACTTGTCCAGTCTGTGGAACCACTGCTTTTAGCTGACTTATTCTTTCAGCGTACTCTAGTTCTATCGCGACAAGGTTTTTACTTACTAAATCCAGCTCTTTGTTTAAATCTCTGTATATTAAGTCAGACTGCTGCGGATTTGTATCTCGCTGCACACATGAAGTCGTAATAAGTAGGCATAGGCCAATTATAATTCTGCACATAGACATTGTTCCACGTAGAACATCGGCATAAATGCCTTAAAGCTAAAATAAATCTTGCACGCGACGCCATGTTTGAGAATAGTCAGTAAACAACATGGAGGATTACCAATGATTAAAGTAATTTGTGTGGCAAATCAAAAAGGCGGCGTAGGAAAAACGACAACTACAGTAAATGTAGCATCGGCCCTTGCCCAGTTAGGGTTTAAAACACTAGTTATCGACATGGATCCCCAGGGCAACGCCTCAAGTGGCTTGGGTATTAAGAAGCATGAAGCCGAAGATAAGAACATTTATCACGTTTTAATTGGCGAAAAGAATATCCAAGAAGCCGTTTTTGCAACGAAAACACCAAATCTTTGGATTGCAACCTCAAATCCCGATCTAGTTGGGGCCGAAATCGAACTTGTGGATATGCCTCAACGTGAATATCGATTGAAAAATGCAATTGTTAGCGTCTCTGCACTATATGACTATGTACTTATTGATTGCCCGCCCTCGCTGGGACTACTCACTTTAAACTCTTTGGCTGCTGCGAATAGTTTTTTGGTACCACTACAATGTGAATACTATGCACTCGAGGGGCTAAGTCAGTTATTGAACACTGCGGGATTAGTTAAAAAAGGAATTAACCCACAGCTGCATATCGAAGGCATAGTACTTACGATGTTCGATAAACGAAACAACTTAAGCCACCAGGTCGTCGACGAAATACGAGCTCACTTTAAAGAGAAGGTATTCAGTTCTGTCATACCAAGAAACGTAAGGCTTAGCGAAGCGCCTAGTCATGGAGTATCCATTTTTGGCTATGATGCAAAATCAATCGGGGCACTTATGTATCTTGAGCTAACTAAAGAGCTGGTTGAGCGAACAAAATCGTTTGGCAAAGCAGAAACAAAATCTGCCGAAGTGATGGTGTAAATAATGGAAACAAATAAAGAAAATCAAAACAAAAAACGATTAGGCCGCGGACTGGGGTCGTTGTTTTCCGAAAACACCACCCAAAATTCTGACTACGCAACTGAGACGCCAAGCCAACAGGCGCCCATCAAGACGACCAATATTCCTGCCACGAAAGTAAACGCTGATGTTGAGCCAGAGCTTCGAATATGGAAAATTGCTATCGATAAGCTAGTTCCTGGAATTTACCAGCCCAGAAAAAACTTTAATAAGGAAACGTTGCAAGAGTTAGCAAACTCTATAAAAGAAAACGGTTTAATCCAGCCCATTACTGTAAGGAAGCGCCAAGGCGGCGGATTCGAAATAATCGCGGGAGAAAGGCGTTGGAGGGCAGCGCAAATTGCCGGACTTCATGAGGTTCCCGCAATAATAAAGACAATCGATGATAAAGATGCGCTTCAACTAGCGATAATAGAAAATGTGCAACGCGAAGATCTAGACGCAATTGAAGAGGCCGAAGGATACCAGCGACTTATGACCGAATTTAGTTTTTCCCAGCTACAAGTGTCGGAAAAAGTTGGGAAAGAGCGCTCAAGCGTTGCTAATGCATTACGACTGTTGGGCTTACCCTTGGAAGTTAAAGACATGGTGATTGAAAAACTTTTAAGTGTGGGTCATGCAAAAGCACTGCTGTCATTAAACGACAAGTCCATACAAATTAAGCTAGCAAAAGAGTGCGTAGCAAAATCAATGTCAGTGCGCTCTCTAGAGGCCGAAATAAGGGCCAAGGTAAAATCCCCCGGCGCAGACGACCAGAAAAAAGGTTTTGATGTCGATATTGCATCGAAGTTAGCCCACGAGCTTGCTGAACAAATTCAGAAAAAGATGGGCACCAAGGCAGAAATTAAATATCAGTCCGGAAAAGGGCAGGTCATTTTGCACTTTTACAGTGACGATCAGCTGACGCAAATTTATGAAAAGTTGAATACATAATGCAAACACCAAGCGAAAATGCCATCTCAACTTTAATTGAAGAAGGCGCCTCTTTCGAGGGCCGACTATCATATAGTGGAACTGCGAAAATTGCAGGGCACTTCAAAGGTGAAATTTTCACACGAGATCAGCTTGTTATTTCTGAAACTGCATTTGTCAGCGCCGAAGTCGAAGCAAGCCAAGTTATACTGAAGGGGCAGTTTGAAGGAAATATCGTTGCACATACAAAAGTTATCATGGTGCCGCCCGCTAACTTTCGAGGCACGGTAACAACACCTAGTTTAAAAATCGAAGAGGGCGTGGTTTTCGAAGGCGCCTCTTACGTGCCCAAAGCCTGACCATCAGGAAAAAAAAGTTAAGGCCTTGACGCTTAAAACAACCAGATGTTATTTCAAGGTCTCTAATTAACTTTAAGGGCGTTTAATGGAAATACTTTCGCAACTTGGCGCTAATGGAACTGCTTTCATACAGTTTTTTATTTTTATTGTGGCCATATCTTTTTTAACCATCGTTGTTTATAACCCTTTTTTTAAAGCTTACGATCAGCGCCACAAATTAACCAAGGGCGCGGATCAAGTCGCATTCGAAACTCAAGATGAAGCCAAAAAACTAACCCAAATTTACGCAGCCCGAGCGCGCGAAATAAATGAAAAATTAAATAATATTTTTAATATGTCAAAAACAGATTCGTTAAAATCCACAGCAATTATATTAGACGCTGCAAAAACCTCGGTGGAGCAAACTACCGAAACTGCGCGTAAAGATATCCAGGCAAAAAAATCAAGCGCAGCACAACAGATCAAAACTGTTTCACAAGAAGTTTCAGATTCTATCGTGCAGAAAATGACGGGAGCACTATGAAAAAATTATTCCTTTTAGTTTTTTCTATTGCCGCTTCCAACATTGCTGCGGCTGCGGGCGGAGCCCAAGGCGATCACTACATTCCAATGGATAAGATTGGCTGGCAGGCCGCAAATCTGGGAATTTTACTTCTTATAATATATTTTGGAGTTAAAAAATCTATCGTAGAGACTTTTGAAAAGCGACGCCAAGACTTTTTAGATCAGTCTGAGAAAACAAAAGCGGCATTAAATGCCGCCGAAAACGAACTAAAAGATATAAAATCTAGAATGGTTTCGCTAGAGGGCGGCGAAACTAAAGCAATGGAAAACGCAAAGCATGAGGCCAACTTAATAAAAGCCCACATGATCAAAGACGCTGAAGCACTAGCACTAAAAATGAAAACCGACGCTGAGCTTTCTATTCAGGCGGAGCTTTCGCGGGCTCGAAGTGAAATCAATGCGATCATATTAAATGAAGCTGTTTCCGCAGCAAAACAAAAACTGATCGCAAATGCGCCAAATTCTAATAAAGGGGCTGAAAGTCAGTTCTTAAATCAGGTTGATAATGCAGGCGCCGCAAAGGTTAATTTATGAGCGCTGTTATTGTTGTAGAAAAGTATGCGCATTCTCTTTTTGAAGTTGCTGTTGCAGCAAACACAGTGACTAAAACTATGCAAGAGCTTGATGTTATAGCCGCTGCATTTTCAGATAAAACCACAGTCGAATTTTTTAAAAGCCCGTTTAATTCCCAAGACAATAAAGTGGCGGCCGCGAAATCTTCTTTAGAGGGCAAAGTCTCAGCGGAAGTTTTTAATTTTGTAGCTACGCTAGCCTCAAATCAGCGCATGCATTTAATTTCAGAAATAAATGCAGTATTTAAATTGAAGGCTTCGCAAGTTGGTGGCCACGCTGAGGGGACTTTGTTTGTCGTCTCTGAACCCAGCTCTGAGTTTAAAGCGGATTTAGAAAAAAAAGTATCAGCAGTCTTAAAAAAACAAGTAAAATTGAAGACCCAAACAGATAAGTCTTTGATTTCGGGATTCAAAGTACAAGTTGATGGCTGGACGCTTGATGATTCAGCGGCACATCATTTAAAAAAACTAACAGAAGATCTTTCTAAGAGAGGACTATAGACATGGAAGCGCAAATCAGAGCCGATGAAATCGGTCGCGTTCTAAAAGAACAAATCTCGAAGTACAATAAAGCCGTTGAGGTCGCAGAGACCGGAAGCGTTCTGTCCGTAGGTGACGGAGTTGCGCGCGTATACGGACTAGAAAACGTGATGGCCGGAGAACTTGTTGAGTTTTCCTCTGGCGTTCAAGGTATGGCATTAAATTTAGAATCATCGCAAGTTGGCGTGGTTATTTTCGGTGAAGACAGACTTATTAAAGAGGGCGATGTTGTAAAGCGAACTAAAAAAATCGTTTCGGTTCCAGTTGGTGAAGCACTATTGGGCCGCGTAGTAAATGCATTGGGTCAGCCTATCGACGGAAAAGGATCAATCAATACGCCGCACACACGATTTGTTGAAGTCAAAGCTCCGGGAATTGTTTACCGCAAAGGCGTACACGAGCCCTTGCAAACTGGATTAAAAGCTATTGACGCCTTAATTCCGATTGGCCGCGGTCAGCGTGAGTTAATCATCGGAGACCGTCAAACTGGTAAAACTGCAATTGCAGTTGATACGATTATCAATCAAAAGGGCCAAAATGTTCACTGCTTTTACGTGGCAATTGGTCAAAAACAGTCAACAGTAACGATCGTTGTTGAAAAGCTTCGCCAAGCTGGCGCACTTGATTACACAACAATTATTTCTGCAAGCGCTTCAGATCCAGCTCCGATGCAGTTTTTATCTGCGTATTCTGGCACTGCAATGGCAGAATATTTCCGTGATTCTGGAAAACATGCTTTAATTATTTACGATGATTTAACTAAGCAAGCGCAGGCTTACCGTCAAATGTCATTACTGCTTCGCCGTCCCCCAGGCCGTGAGGCCTACCCGGGCGACGTATTTTATTTACACAGCCGTTTGTTAGAGCGCGCCGCAAAGGTTTCTGATGCCGTTGGAGCGGGTTCATTAACAGCTTTGCCAATTATCGAAACTCAAGCCGGCGATATTTCTGCTTATATTCCAACGAATGTTATTTCTATTACTGACGGACAAATATTTCTTGAGTCCGATTTGTTTTACAAAGGTGTTCGTCCAGCAGTATCTATCGGAAAGTCAGTTTCACGCGTGGGTGGTAACGCTCAGATTAAAGCGATGAAGCAAGTTGCCGGATCTATCAAGCTTGAGCTTGCACAGTTTCGCGCCCTTGAGGCATTCGCGGCCTTTGCATCAGACTTAGATAAAGCGTCGCAGCAGCAGCTAGCTCGTGGACGACGCTTGGTTGAGGTTTTAAAGCAGGGTCAATACCAACCAGCAAAAGTTGAAGAGCAAGTTCTTATGATTTTTGCAGCTACAAACGGTTACACCGATTCAATTCCTGAAATAGATGTGAAGCGCTATGAAAAAGAAGTGATTCAGTTCTTTAAGCAAAAGTATTCGCAAATTTTAAAAGGCATCGAAGAGAAAAAACAAATCAGCGATGATGCTAAAAAAGAATTAGTAAATGCACTTAATGAATTTAAAGCGATTTTTCAGCCCTCGAAGTAATTGAAGGCCAAAAGGATAAAAGCTAAGTGGCAAACTTAAAAGAAATACGCGCTCGGATAGAGTCCACCAAAAACACCCAGCAAATCACGAAAGCGATGAAGCTGGTGTCTGCGGCGAAACTTAGAAAAGCGCAGCACAATATTACTAACATGCGCCCGTATGCGGTGACTTTGAAACAGGTTATTGCTGACATTGCAGCGACACAAAAAGTTTCTCATCCGCTGATGACCCGAAAGACGAATGTAAAAAATGTTTTATTAGTAGTGCTAACTTCCGATCGCGGCCTTTGTGGCGCTTTCAACAGCAGCATCAATAAGTTTGCTGAGCGCTATATAATAGAAAATAAAAGTGTATTCGAAAAAATTGATTTTATTTTTGTTGGAAAGCGTGGAACCGACTTTTTTGCTAGAAAAGGTATTAAAGGACTTGATAATGTGACTAAGCTTGAAAAAGACATTTCATATTCATTAGCAAAAAATATTGCAGAAAAATTAATTGCTCACTACGAATCCGGGCACTACGAAGAAATTCGGTTAATCTATAACGAATTTAAATCTGCAATTTCACAAAAAGTTGTGTGTGAAACATTGCTGCCAGTCGAAATCGAAACATCTACCTTCACCGTCGAAGGAAGTAAATTTTCGGCCGACATGATCTTTGATCCGTCGCCAGAAAAAATTATTGAAGATCTGCTTAAGAAAAGTTTTAACCTTCAAGTATACCGCGCTATGTCTGAATCAGTCGCGTCTGAGCATGGCGCCCGTATGACAGCTATGGAAAATTCGTCGAATAACGCGCGCGACATGATTAGCAAATTAACTTTAAATTACAATAAAGCACGACAAGAAAAAATCACGACAGAATTAGCTGAAATCGTGGGCGGAGCAGAGTCACTTAAGTAATTAGGTGATTTTTTGAATTAAAAAATTTAACGAGGTGATAAAATGGCTAACGGAAAAATAAAACAAGTTTTGGGTCCAGTTGTTGACGTTGAATTCGACGCAGCTTCTATGCCGTCGATCTACACGGCTTTGCGCGTAACAAATAAATCTATTTCTGACGTTGAATACAACGTTGTTTTAGAAGTGGCGCAGCACCTGGGCGATGGGGTTGTACGAACTATTTCAATGGACGCAACAGAAGGTTTAGTTCGCGGCGCTAGCGTAAAAGACACTGGCAATATGATCATGGCACCAGTTGGTCGCGAGGCACTGGGACGAATTATTAACGTTGTGGGTGAACCCATTGACGAAATGGGTCCAGTAAAAACTAAAGAACAATGGCCAATTCACAGAGCCGCCCCTAAGTTTGAAGATTTAACGACGTCAGCAGAAATGTTAATGACAGGTATCAAAGTCGTTGATCTTTTAGCGCCGTACGCAAAAGGCGGAAAAATTGGATTGTTCGGTGGAGCTGGTGTTGGCAAGACAGTTTTAATTCAAGAATTAATTCGTAATATCGCAACAGAACATGGTGGATTCTCGGTTTTCGCAGGTGTCGGCGAAAGAACCCGTGAAGGTAACGACTTATGGCACGAAATGAAAGATTCAGGCGTTATTGCAAAAACTGCTTTAGTGTTTGGTCAGATGAATGAGCCCCCTGGAGCCCGTGCGCGCGTTGCTTTAACAGGATTAACAATTGCGGAATATTTCCGTGACGTTGAAAAACAAGACGTTCTTTTCTTCGTAGATAACATTTTCCGATTCACGCAGGCCGGGGCAGAAGTTTCTGCGCTTCTAGGTCGTATTCCATCAGCCGTGGGTTACCAGCCTACACTGGCTACTGAAATGGGTGTGATGCAGGAACGTATTACATCAACCAAATCTGGATCGATCACTTCTGTACAAGCGGTTTACGTTCCAGCAGATGATTATACGGATCCGGCACCAGCAACAACATTTGCTCACTTGGATGCGACAACAAATTTAGATCGTGATATTGCAGCCCTTGGAATTTTTCCAGCGGTTCATCCGCTAACGTCAACTTCGCGTATTTTAGATCCACAAGTTGTAGGCGAAGAACATTATAAGTGTGCCCGCGACGTACAAATTTTATTGCAGCGTTATAAAGAGCTACAAGATATTATCGCAATTTTGGGTATGGATGAATTATCAGAAGATGACAAGTTAGTGGTTTCCCGTTCGCGTAAAATTCAACGTTTCTTATCACAGCCATTTTTCGTTGCTGAGCAATTTACTGGTTTAACTGGCCGCTATGTTGACATAAAAGACACCATTAAAGGTTTCCGTGAAATTCTTGATGGAAAGCATGATGCATTACCTGAGCAAGCATTTTACCTTGTTGGTACAATTGAAGACGCAATTGAAAAGGCAAAAAAACTACAGCAGGCTTAGCCAGTTGATAGACTGAAAAATAGGGTGAAGAATGTTTAAATTAAATTTGCTAACTCCGGAACGAAAAGCGGTTTACGACCAAGAGATTACGCAGGTTACGGTTCCCGCGTATTCGGGCGAGATGACAATTCTTCCGGGCCACTCGCCAATGATTACAACGCTGGGAACTGGAATTTTAAAGTATAAAATTAAAGGTTCTGAAAGTTTGCACAAGGCAATGATTAGCTGGGGCTACTGCGAAGTAACGCCTACAACAGTAAATGTACTTGCTGAATACATGCAAACGCCCGAAGAAGTTGTTGTTGCCGATTCACAAGCTTCGTTACTTACAGCTGAAAAGAAATTATCGACCCAAATTTTGTCTGATGCCGATTACGAATTAACCATGCAAGATGTGGCCAAGGCTAAATCTGCGATGGATCTTGTTAGGCATTAATTCGTATTTTTTATCTGATGTCCTGTAGACCAAAGTCTTAACACTTTGGTCTTTTTTTTTGCGCAATGTCGATCTTTGGTCAAACCGATGAAATAAAAGTACTAAGATAGATACATGAAGTTTCTTCGAAATATACAGGCATTACTTATCACTGCGACCCTTTTTTTTCCACCGATCGCGATGGCACAATCAGATAGCGAAAACACAGGCCTTGTCGAAATTGAAGAGTATGATACGCCAGTTGATGAATTAACCTATGTAAAAGCTGTCGATTTATCAGCGCCGTATAAACAGCGCCGCGGTAAACACGGCGCTATCTTTGGGGTTGCCGCGGAAAAATTTTATCCAGCTGAAATGCTTTCTTTACTTGATGATGCAAGCATTGATCAAATTCTTGATAAGCAGCCGATAAGTTTGCTGGCCACCGCC
>JANPNP010000072.1:0-8515 GCA_031427535.1 Bdellovibrionales bacterium
TCGTTAAATTTCAAAATTTATCAAAAGTTTATGATTTGGAAGACGGACGACATAGAAATGTATTTTCAAATGCTACAGGCTTAGTAAAACGCCAAGACCGCGTTGCCGTGGTTGGAGTCAATGGCGCCGGAAAATCAACACTTCTAAAAATTATCACGGGTCAAACAGATGCTACAGCTGGCACGTGTAATGTTGGACCCAGTATTTCTTACGGATATTTTTCGCAAAATTCGCTAGATTTACTTGATCCAAAGAAAACCATTCTGCAAGAGGTTGAAGGCCGTGTGCCAAACGCAGGCCTTGGCTTTATTAGAAATTTACTAGGATCTTTTTTATTCTCAGGTGAAGAGGTCGAAAAGAAAATTTCAGTTTTATCCGGCGGGGAAAAATCTCGGGTGCTGCTAGCTTGCATTTTATCTCATCCGGTAAATTTTTTGGTTTTAGATGAGCCCACGAATCACTTAGATATTAAATCGCGCGAAGTCTTATTAAATGCGATCAAGAATTTTCCAGGAACTGTTATGATGGTTTCGCATGATCGTTATTTTTTAAAAGAAATCACTACAAAAGTTTTTGAAATCGATAAAAATCAGCTACATATCGTCGAAGGTGACTATCAGCATTATCTCGATTTTAAAGCAAAACGTGCTTAGGGCATTTCACTCAGTTTTTTAGCCAAAGATTTGAACGTCATTGCTTCCACGCCGGTGGGGTGGCTTTCCACCACCGGGATGCCGGCCTCGGATGCAAGCGAAACCGACGGGTTAAACGGAATTTCACACAGCTTAGGAATTTTTTTACCATCTAAAAATGAATTCATTTCACCTTTTGGATACAGCTGAATTTTTTCTTGGTTTACGGGGTTTAGCATGTAAGACATATTTTCAACCATACCGGCAATCTTAACACCTGTGCGTTCAAACATATCGATAGCTTTTTTTGCATCAACAAGCGAAATATTTTGCGGAGTTGAAACAATGACTGCGCCCCACGTCGGAATTTTTTGTACCAAAGATAACTGCACATCTCCGGTTCCTGGCGGCAGATCAATAATTAAGTAATCAAGCTCGCCCCACTGAACGTCGCGAAAAAACTGATCCATTGCCTTAAACAGCATTGGGCCGCGCCAAACCACAGCAGATCCTTCGTCGACTAAAAAACCAATACTCATAATTTTAACGCCGTATCGGGTAATTGGTGTGATTTTATTACCTTGTTCGACCATGGGTTTTTGATTTAAAGCACCCATCATCCGCGGAAGGCTTGGGCCGTAGATATCGGCATCCAAAAGGCCAACTTGACCGTAGTCGCGTAAAGCTAAAGCTAGGTTTGCAGCGACAGTGCTTTTGCCCACGCCCCCTTTGCCGGAAGCGACAGCTATTATCTTTTTTACGCCCGGGATGGGCTGTTGCTGATCAAATGGATTCGTCGCCATAGACACCTCTTTACAAAAATGATTCATACCTTAATAATAAAACTGTGAATAGCCAACAGCTTTTGTATATCAACATAATAATCGGCGTCGTTTTCGTTGTCTATTTTCTATTAGTAAAGGGAAAATCGCGCGAGCCAACAAAACTGAATGTAAAGGCCAACGAAGATTTCAAAAAAAGCATCGTTAAGACGTCCCAGATCGAACCAGCAAATCAGCTGGGCACTAGCCTGACTCGTGAACCCAGTTTTCAAGAAACAAAAAAAGTGGTGGTACTTGAGCCTGAAGTGGATAACGTTATCCCGCTTAAAAACCATAAAGCCAAAAATTTAAGTATTTATTTTGTCTACAACGGTCACGAGTGGGAATGTCACGAGGTCCTGGGTGTTCCACAAGGTGCACCGCTTCCAGTCGTAACGGCCGCTTATCAAGAGTTAATAAAAACTAGCGACGCCAGCACTTTCGAATTTTTTGAATCTGCCTATCAAAGCATCCTGAAGCGCTGGAGGGACCGATTATGATTGGCGACGATAAAAAAGTCTCACTTATAGGGGTGATTAAACAAACACTTGGCAGCCTGTTATATCCTCAGGTGGTTTTAATTTTCTTAATTCCATTGGTTGTATCAATCCTATTGGTTGCCGCCGTATTTTGGCTTTCGTGGGATTTTTGGTACGCTTTGTTACAACAAACACTAAATTTTGTGAACCCATCTTGGCAAAATTTTTTAGGCTATTTACCTGTTTTTCTTGCAGATGCGCTTTCATCTTTGGGTCCCTTAACAACTTTCATATTAATTATTTTTTTACTGGCGGTTGGGTTTCCAATTGTCGTGGTGTTAAATTTGGCGATCACTTCTATTATTGCAAGCACTTATCTGGTGCACTTTCTGGCGCGCCGTGATTTTTCAAACCTTGAGAAAAAAGGTTCTGCGCAACTTGCTGCTGGAATTTGGAATACAATTTCGTCCTCTGTCTTATTTATATTTTTTTGGTTTATCACGTTGCCGCTTTGGCTCGTTCCAGGTGCACAGCTTGTATTGCCAACTTTGTTAACTGCATGGCTGAACAGACGCGTTTGCTTATTTGATGCGTTAGCAGAATTTGGAACCACCGCCGAAATCGCGCTGATTAAGCAGCAGTATTCGGGTCAGGCTTATGTGCTTGGTCTGATAACGACGGTGTTTAATTTTCTGCCATTTGCAATTATATTTTCGCCTGTATTGGCAATGATTTCTTTTACCTATTTCGGACTAAGTGCTTTGCGCAAAATTCGTCTACCTGTTTAAACGGCAATTGACGGATATTCCCTCGGAATGCTACGGTTTTTACTGAAAATCCCCCTCGTAAAAAGCATTTTATTCCGGAGGCTCTGTGGTCGTAAAAACTCTTCAAGATCTAAACACTTTGGTCAGCTTATCGAAACGTCGCGGCTTTGTATTTCAAAGTTCTGAAGTGTACGGGGGGCTTGGCAGCTGTTGGGATTACGGGCCGCTGGGTTCACTGATGAAGTTAAACGTGAAACGTGCCTGGTGGAACGCAATGACCAGACGAAGTGACATTGTTGGTCTGGATGCGGCTATTCTAATGCATCCAACTGTGTGGAAGGCCTCGGGGCACATCGACGGTTTTTCTGATCCCTTGGTTGACTGTAAAGAATGTAAAACGCGCTTTCGCGCGGACAATACTGAATCCTACCTAAAGAAAAAACAGTGCCCGCAATGTGGCTCAAAGAATTTATCTGAAGAGCGAAATTTTAATTTGATGTTTAAAACTCATATGGGTCCCTTGGAAGACACGGCAAGTGTCGTTTACTTACGACCGGAAACAGCGCAGGGGCATTTCGTAAATTTTCTAAATTGCCAGCAAAGTTCCCGCTATAAAGTTCCATTCGGAATTGCTGCTATCGGAAAATCGTTTCGTAACGAGATCACCCCGGGTAATTTTATTTTTCGTACGCGTGAGTTCGAGCAAATGGAAATGCAATACTTTGTAAAGCCAGGAACCGACGAAGGATTTTTCAATGAATGGAAAGAACGTCGTTTGCAATTTTATTTAAATTTTGGAATTAAGCGTGAAAACTTACAGTTTCATGATCACGAAAAATTAGCGCATTACGCCCGCGCTGCGACGGATGTTGAATATAAATTTCCAATGGGTTTTTCAGAGCTTGAAGGAATACACAACCGCTCTGATTTTGACTTAACTCAGCACATGAAGCATTCAGGTAAATCACTGGAATATTTTAATGAAGCGACAAAAGAAAAATACATTCCTTACGTTATTGAAACTGCCGTCGGCTGTGATCGTTTGTTTTTAGCTTTTATGTGCGACGCTTACCGCGAAGAAGTTTCTGTACAAAAAGATGAAGCGACATGAAAAGATTCTGAAGATATTCGTGTGGTTTTAGGCTTACATCCGGCAATCGCTCCCATCAAGGCGTGCGTGCTACCACTTTCAAAAAAAGAGGAGCTAACTGTACCTGCAATGAAAATACGAGATCAGTTATCCGAAGACTTCGACGTGCTTTATGATGAAACGGCGTCAATTGGAAAGCGCTACCGCAGACAAGATGAAATTGGTACCCCATTCTGTGTTACCGTCGATTTTGAAACAGCGGGCGACTCTGCGGTGACGGTTCGTCACCGGGACCGTATGACTCAGGACCGAATTCCAATTGCAAAGTTAAATGATTATATCACTCACGGACTGAAGAACTTTAACTAACAAAGTAGGTTGAAATGGAAACAATGAATACATCCAAAGCTACAGCAGCCATAGTGCCAAATAAATTTGTTTACTACTTTGCAGCCGGCGAAGCTGAAGGCAGCGCCGCTATGAAAAATACTTTAGGTGGCAAAGGTGCCAATTTAGCCGAAATGACTGCAATTGGTTTACCGGTTCCGCCCGGGTTCACAATCACAACAGAAATTTGTACTGCGTTTTACGAAAATGGTGGAAAACTTCCGGACTGGGTTCGTCCCAAAGTTATGGAAGCCTTAACTAAGGTTGAAACTAAAATCGGAAAAAAATTTGGCGACGTGAAAAACCCGCTACTGGTTAGCGTGCGATCGGGTGCGCGGGCTTCAATGCCTGGCATGATGGATACCATTTTAAATTTGGGCTTAAATGACCAAACAGTTCTTGGGCTTGCAACCTCATCGAATAACCCGCGCTTTGCCTGGGATTCGTACCGTCGATTTATTCAGATGTATTCAGAGGTCGTGATGGGTATGAATTCGTCATTGTTAGAAGTTACCTTAGAAGACATGAAAGCTGAAAAAGGAATTCAATTAGATACCGAACTTACCACTGAAGATTTAAAAAAATTTAGTTTCGAAGTTTAAGGCGCTGGTTCAGCAAATGACCGGTCAAAGTTTTCCAAGCGACCCAATTGAACAGTTGTGGGGCGCAATCACTGCCGTTTTTAAAAGTTGGAACACGGCGCGCGCAATCACGTATCGTGGTTTACATTCTATACCTGCGGCATGGGGAACGGCCGTAAACGTGCAGTCTATGGTGTTTGGAAACTTAGGGGACGATTCAGCTACTGGCGTTGCGTTCACCCGCGATCCCAGTACTGGCGAGCATAAGTTTTACGGCGAATTTTTGGTGAATGCGCAGGGCGAAGATGTTGTAGCCGGCATTCGCACTCCGCAAACGATTCATTTATTAAAAGAAATTATGCCCGGCCCTTATAATGATTTAGAAGTTATCTATAAAAAATTAGAGATTTACTTTAAAGACATGCAAGATATCGAATTTACGATAGAAAAAAATAAATTGTGGATGTTACAAACCCGTAATGGGAAACGTACAGCTAAAGCAGCACTGCAAATTGCCTGTGACATGATCGATGAAAAACTTATCACAGAAGAAGAAGCGCTTTTACGGATTGACCCATCGTCATTAGATCAACTTTTACATCCAACACTAGATCCTAAAGCTGTAAAGACTGTGCTAGCAAAAGGTTTACCTGCAAGCCCCGGCGGCGTGTGCGGGCAAATTTGTTTTTCTCCGGAAGAGGCTGTCGAATTAAAAGAAAAAGGGCACAAAGTTATCTTAGTTCGCGTGGAAACGTCGCCAGAAGACATCGCGGGTATGATTGCAGCCCAAGGTATATTAACGGCACGTGGCGGAATGACTTCCCACGCTGCTGTTGTGGCACGCGGAATGGGTAAGTGCTGCGTTGCTGGGTGCAGTGAAATTGAAGTAAATCACGCTGCTGAAACAATGAAAGCCAAAGGTTATGTTCTAAAAAAAGGTGACATCATCACGCTTGATGGATCCACTGGCGAAGTATTCTTGGGTGAAGTAAAAACCATTGAACCTAAGCTTGATGGAACATTCGACCGGTTAATGAAAATGGCCGATAAGGTACGTCGTATGAAAGTGCGCGCTAATGCCGATACCCCGAAAGATGCGCAAACGGCCCGTGGCTTTGGCGCAGAAGGCATTGGGCTTTGCCGTACTGAACATATGTTTTTTGGCTCTGACCGAATCGATGCCGTCCGCGAAATGATTATAGCTGACACCAAATCCGAGCGCGAACGTGCACTTGCTAAATTGTTACCAATGCAGCGGGATGATTTTTATCAACTATTTAAAATCATGGACGGGTTTCCTGTTACCATTAGGCTATTAGATCCACCATTACATGAATTTGTTCCGCACTCTGAAACTGAAATAGTCGAACTAGCAAAACGTATCAAGTATGATTTAACACGGCTAAAAAATAAGATCCAATCACTGCATGAATTTAATCCCATGCTTGGTCATCGCGGCTGCAGATTAGCAGTTACGTTTCCAGAAATTTATCAAATGCAGTCGCGCGCCATTGCAGAAGCCGCAGCGCAACTGGTAAAAGAGGGTTTCAAATTAGTTCCTGAAATTATGATTCCTTTAATTAGCACCGCAAAGGAACTAGAAATGTTACGTGCGCAGACCATTGCAGTCGTTGAAAAAGTACAAAAAGAAAAAGGTATTAGGTTTGATTACCAAGTCGGTACTATGATCGAACTTCCGCGTGCAGCAGTCACCGCGCATGAAATTGCACACCATGCCGATTTCTTTAGTTTTGGCACCAACGACCTGACGCAAACTACACTTGGATTATCACGCGATGATGCTGGCCGCTTTTTAGGTACATACGTCACGCAGGGAATATTTGCGAAAGATCCATTTGTTAGCATTGATCAAGTCGGTGTAGGAACACTTGTTAAAACCGGAGTAGATCTTGGAAGACAAACAAAGGGTAATTTAAAAGTTGGCGTTTGCGGGGAACACGGCGGCGATCCCGATTCGATTGAGTTTTTTGAAAACGTAAATTTAGATTATGTGAGTTGTTCGCCCTTTCGAGTTCCAATCGCACGGCTGGCAGCGGCTCGCGCGACTTTGAAAAGAAAAAATAAAAGCTAATTTAAATCGCGAACTAGGCTTGCAGCAATCGTTGCAAGTCCGGTAACTGTTGCACCCCAAGCCATATCGGCAAATGCTAAATTTACCGGGAAATCTTTTAACGTCGCGTAATTAGTCATGTCGTACACTCCGTAAATGATTAAGCCCATCAGCGCGCCTGCTAAAAAGATATTCAAGTAACTTGTACCTGGTCCCATTTTTGGCAGAACAAAATACACAACTCCGACGGCTAATAAAACATAAACGATGGCTGCAGCCCAGTAAACGGGTTGAATTTTTCCGTCTTGAATACGTGCGATGACACCTAGATTTTCGGTGTAGAACTTGTTCATGATTAGGCCTAGCCACACGTAATCTAGAATAAGTATTGTTACGAAACTAACACCGATTAATTTTAAACTTTCCATCTAAGCCTCCGGATGCGGGTGATTGTAGATGGAACTCAATTTGCTTCAAGCGGAATTTTTGGTGTGTAGTGGTGGTGGTTGTTTTTTGAAACTACGTTTGTTGGAAAAACTAAAGTTTCTTTCTCCGTCCTCTAGGGGGGCTTTCTTTTTTTGCTGATAACTTCTTTCGGACGGTACTTCTGATTGGGTACAATCAGAAGTCTGTTTTTTTGGGTTCGTGGTAGACTCGGGTTTGGATTGGATATCGGTTCAATTAAAACTAGCTCGGCTTCATTATTTTGCATGGGATTGCTTTTTCTGGTGCAGATTTTTTGCTTTTTTCGCCTATATAAATGCTGTTTTTCACTTTCAAACGCGGCGCACTACCGAAAGTGAGCAGGTACCTTTTTGTGGGGTTGACACTCTGGTCTGGGTCCTTAGAATTAATTTATACGCACATAGCCTTTAGTCGGGCTGCATTAGATGGAGATAACTTGAGAATTAAAAAATTAGAATTAATTGGTTTTAAGTCGTTTAAAGATAAAACAGTTATTCATTTTGATGCTGGCATCACGGGAATTGTTGGACCCAATGGTTGTGGAAAATCAAACATTGTTGATGCGTTGATGTGGGTCATGGGTGATCAATCTGCCAAAGATCTGCGGGCCTCAGCCATGACCGATGTTATTTTTGCGGGTGCTGAGGGTTATGCACCGATGGGCTTGTGTGAAGTTTCGTTAACACTTGAAAATGATGGTGGTCCGTTCCCAGCTAAATATTTAAAGCATTCTGAAATAATGGTGTCGCGTCGATTACATCGTAACGGCGAAGGTGAATACTTTATCAACAAAGAAGTGGCCAGGTTAAAAGACGTTCAAGAAATTTTCATGGACACTGGCGCAGGATCAAAAGGTTTTTCTATTATTGCTCAGGGAATGATTGGAAAAATTATTACTGCAAAGCCAGAAGATCGACGCATGCTAATCGAGGAAGCCGCTGGAATTACGAAGTTTAAAGCCCGTAAAAAAGAATCGCAGCGTAAGTTAATTTCTACCGATCAAAACTTAGTGCGCTTACAAGATATTATCGGCGAACTAAAGCGTCAGATCGATTCGCTACAGCGCCAAGCGCAGCGGGCCGAGCGTTACCGTACAATAAAAAATCAAATTGAAGAGCTTGAGCTGTGGTTATCAACGTTGCAGTATGTGGATTTGAAAAAAACAGCCGACGAAGCCCAACGTATTTTTGATGATGCGCAAAGCATTGAAATGGGAAGTGAA
>JANPNP010000073.1:0-2897 GCA_031427535.1 Bdellovibrionales bacterium
GCCCGGCGCCAAAAATTGGAACTTTCCCTGCGTGTGTTTGTCCAGCATCAGAAAACTGTACGCCGCCACAAAAGATTTACAACACTGAAACGTGTCAGTGTTCAAGTGTTCCAACGTGTTCAGATGGTTCAATACCACCGAACCAGGATTACTCGAAGTGTCCGAAGCCACCGCCACCGCCACCACCTCCGGGAATTCCTAGCGAGGGTGGAGCTGGAAACAACTGTCCAAATGGAAATTGCAATGGTGGAGCTCCGACGCAAAAGAACAAGAAGTAGAATTTTTTTTAAAAGAGGTCATGCGTATGAAATTTTGTAAACTGAAAGTTCAATTGAAATGGCTAACCACGTGGTTATCCGTAGCTACTTTAGTTATGAGCCCTGTGGCACTAGGTAAAGAGGCCGAAAAGATTTCAAAACAACAAGTTATTAGCGCCATCAAACAAATGGGGCTAGATAAGCGAATTACAGTTGGCGAATTTTTTGAAAATACCAAAGACCTTTACCCCGAGCGTATCCGTAGCCAAATTGAACCAGTTGTAAAATTATACAAAAACGTAATGATGCCAAAGTTCGAAGTTACAACTGCTAAAGGTGCTAACGGAATTGAAATTCCCACAGTTCGAATTAGTCAAAACGGACAGATTTTGAATTTACAGATTTTTGGCGAAGAAGATAAGTTTGTTAAATTTCAAAACACAAACTTGTCAGAAGTTGATATTATTAATTTTAACGATATGTTCGAACGTATTATTGCGGGTGACGACGTTTTACGAAAACAAACTGAAGTCAAAACTGCGCCAGTGTCTAAGGCTTTCATCCAGTACCCAGTTATAACTGAAAATTTCTGGAATGCGATGACACCAACTGAGCGTGCCAATTACATGATAAACCTGCGTTTACTTTGGAATGATTCAAAAAAGGTACTTAGTGAACTGGATAAAGAAAAAAAATCTGGCAAATCTAAAAAAACTTCAGCTGTAGAAAAAGATATGTTTTTGCTTGATACATATCTTTCGATGATGGTATCGCCAGCCGAAGCTCAGCCGCGTGTCGATACGCTATCTAGAAAGACTGTTAGTAAGGATTCGCGCACAACACAAGTAAAAGATGCTGCGAAGACTGTTACATCCGATGAGTGTCTAGTAGCAGGCTACGTCACGACGTATTCATCACGTGTATGCGAACGAAAAAATTTGATAAAACGATATGATAATTTCACGATCGTTGGTAAGGCCATGCAAGAATGCGGAGCTGACAGTATTGCTTGTAATCCCATCGTATTTGGAACGCCTAACGGAAAAGCTATTTGCTTAGATCCTAAAGACCCTAGCTTTCAAAAGGCGACGCACTATAGTGGTCCGTGTGAAACAATTAACGGCACTGGAGAAAACCGACTAGGTACAAATATTCAGTTTTTAAAAGATCCAACAAAAACGCAAGGGCGTTATTCAGAAGGCCCTAATGGCAATGTAAATAAAACGACTGCTGAATTAGAGGCCGACGCCAAGAAATTTCAAGAACCAAGCTTTGCTCAGACGCAAAGCTTTCTTGAGGGCATTCTTAAGTTCGATGGTAAAAATCTTTACACTAACGGAGCTATCGACCCAACTACTTTAATTGAAATTGTAAAAATCAAAAACCAGTTCGATGATGATATTGCAACTGCTACCGCAAGCTGTAAAAAAAGTTCTGATCTAAGAAAAAATCACGAGAAAAACTTTTGGGAAGCGTGTGATCAGTTGCAACGCCGCTACTTGTTTGTCGCTGAATTTTTTCAGACGAAATGTCCAACGGGTTCTACGATCGATAAAGGCACCTTAATGTGTCCTTGCGCAGGAGCGCCACCAGTCACGCCAGGCTCTGCGTGTAAACCAGCAGAAACTCCGCCACAACAGCAACCACCGCCAGCTACAAAGCCGCCAGAAACACCACCAGTAAAACCTCCCGTCAAGGTACCGCAGAATGGAGAATGTCCTGAGGGAACAGTTGAAAAGATAACTAAGGGCGAAAAGGGTTCGGATGCTGAAGGGGCAGAGCAAATAACGTGTGTGCCCTTTAAAGATTCAGGAAAAGAACCGCGAAGCATTTGGGATAAAATTCTAAAAGGCGCATTAAAAGTTGCACCATTTGCTTTCGCAGGTCTTGCAATATTTGCAATGTACAAACTATTTAAACCAAAAAAAGTCGCGTTAAATCCAGCGGGTGATTTTTGTCCTAACGGGGCGATACCCCCATGCGCACCCGAATGCCCAATAAAAAGTGAAGTGCGTATTAACGGAAATTGTATGTGTGCCGGCTGTCCGCCGGGACAAATAATCACGGATAAAGCAAGTTGCACATGCGGCACTGGTAGCAACACGGGTGGCGGCGGAACTGGTGCGCAGGTAACATGTTGGGATAATTCGCAAGCAGCGGACCAAGCAAGTTGTCCGAAACAAAAGTATCCGTGCTGGGACGGTTCACAAGTTGAAAATGCGCTGAACTGTCCAGAAAAACCGCCAACGGTTCCCCGAAAAACGGGTGTGAAAAAATAGACTAGCAAAAGCTAGCGGAGATTTTTTTGTGAGCGAAATTATTAAACCTACACCAACACAAGCGCCGGAAATAACAGATATTTCCGAGCGTAGGCCAAAGCGGCCGGAAAAATCGAAAGATATTTTTCAGCGTTTGATTATTTTAGATCATGACGTAACGCCCGGGCTAGGCTTTCACGGAGGTTCGAAAAAACGTTCAGGGTTAAAGCTTGCGCTATGGACGTGGCTATCGGCTACGATTGATACGTGCGTGTTGATTTCTGCCAGTTGTTTTTTTATGGTGATATTTTCGTTTATGATGAAAACATCACCCGGATCATTACTGGCTTTATTTCTAAAACAGCAGAATGCAAGTGTTAGC
>JANPNP010000074.1:0-7520 GCA_031427535.1 Bdellovibrionales bacterium
CAATTATGCAGGCTTCACCTTTAATAGGAAGGTTTGCATAAATCTCTTCCGTTAAGAACGGGCAAAAAGGATGCATCAACCTGATCGTACGATTCAGAACCTGTGCCATAACAAGCTGGGTTGCTTGCTTTTCAGCGGCATTGGACGAATTCATGATCGGCTTCGTAAATTCAATATACCAATCACAGAACTGATTCCATACAAACTGATAAAGCGCAGTCGCTGCTTCTGAAAAACGTTCAGCTTCAAGACAATCGTGAACTTGTTTTTCAACTTCAGCTAATTTTGCTATAATCCACTGGTCGAAAACTGAAATCTCGGTTTTGCTAGGCAAAGCATTTACGCCTTCGACTGGTACTTTGAAATCATGCAGATTAGATAAAACAAAGCGTGAGCCGTTCCAAACCTTATTCATAAAGTTGCGGTAGCCTTCAACCCGCTGCTCGCTGAATTTAAGATCTTTTCCCGAGTATAGATGTGCTAAAAATGTAAAGCGTAAAGCATCAGCTCCGTACTTTTCGATCATATCGATGGGATCAACGGAATTACCTAAAGACTTTGACATCTTTCGGCCTTGGCTATCGCGCACCAAACCATGGATGTAAACAGTGCGAAATGGAACATCTTTTTTAAATTCAAGTCCCATCATGATCATTCGAGCAACCCAAAAGAAAATAATATCATGACCAGTAACTAAATAATTGGTCGGATAAAATGTCTGCTGGGTTTCTGCCGAATGACTTTCGGTATTTGGCCAACCCATAGTTGAAAAAGGCCAAAGGGCTGAACTGAACCATGTATCTAAAACATCTTCATCTTGTTTTATTTTTTGACTACCGCAATGTTCACATGTGGTTGGGTCTGTTTCACTAACAGTGTTTTTTTCGCAATCAGCACATAGCCATGCAGGTATCCGGTGGCCCCACCACAACTGGCGTGATACGCACCAATCTTCAATATTATTCATCCAATGTAAATAAACTTTAGTCCATGATTCAGGTTCAAATCGTATAGTACCTGATTCAACAACACGTTTCGCGGGTCCCGCTAAATCGTTCATTTTCATAAACCATTGTTCTGATAAAAATGGTTCTACGACAGCACCTGACCGTGAACAATGTCCTACTGAATTAACATGGGGTTCTTCCTTAGCAAGTAATTCTAACGCTTTTAAATCTTCTAAAACTTTTTTGCGAGCTTCAATAACTTTTAAGCCTTGATAAGGGCCCGCGTTTTCATTCATTTCGCATTTTTTTGTTAGTAAATTTATAAATTCAAGCTTATGAGTTTTTCCAATTTTATAGTCATTAAAATCATGTGCAGGGGTTATCTTCACAACCCCCGAACCAAATTCTTTATCAACGTAAGTGTCTGCAATAATTTTTATTTTTCGATTAATTAGCGGGACTGTTACGGTTTTTCCAATCAGGTGCTGGTAGCGCTCGTCGTCAGGATGAACGCACACGGCTGTATCGCCTAACATAGTTTCTGGGCGGGTCGTGGCGATGGTTAAAAATTCGTTCGTACCGTCAACTGGGTAATTGATGTGGTAAATAAAACTTTTTATTTGTTTGTGCTCGACTTCTAAGTCGGAAATAGCAGTTTCAAGAGGACCACTCCAGTTCACTAATCGAAGCCCTTTATAAATTGCATTTTTCTTAAAAAGTGTAACAAATACTTTTCGTACCGCTTGGGAAACGCCTTCATCTAAAGTAAAGGTGGCACGGTCCCAGTCGCACGAATCACCAAGTCTTCGCATCTGCCCGTAAATTCGGTCACCGTATTCGTGTTTCCAGTCCCAAATTTTTTCAACAAATTTTTCTCGGCCTAAGCCATGACGGGTAATGCCAGTTTTTTTTAATTCTTTTTCAACAACGGATTGCGTAGCAATACCTGCATGGTCAGTTCCTGGTAACCACATTGTATTGAAGCCGCTCATTCGCTTCCAGCGGATCAATAAATCTTGAATCGTATGATCTAGTGCGTGACCTAAATGTAAAAAGCCAGTGACATTTGGCGGCGGTAAAATTATTGAAAACGGTGGCTTGGTGGATTTATCCTCAGCTTTAAAATAGCCAGATTTTTCCCACCATTGGTAAATTTTATTTTCAACTTCTTGCGGATTGTATCTGTCAGCTAATGTTTTCATTACTACCAAGATATCAAGCTTGCTGCCTTTCAGTCACCAATTGCTGATGGCCGCCATCGATCACATAGACGTTTGTATAACCACGTTTTTCCAGATCAATTGCAATTTTTGCCGACCTTGCACCATCTAGGCAAAGAAGCACGATCGCCGTGTGGTCAGCGATAGCCTGTGCCGTTAAATTGGGTATTATTTGATCTTCAGTTGTGGCAAACAAACTTTTTTCAAGGTGTTGCCGCGAAAGTGACGCATACCACGCCATTATTTCTGGGCCCAGGTTTATGAATAAAAATGGCACGCGACCCTGTATAAGGTTATCCAACTGAAAAAATCCTATTTTATTTAGCATCTGGTTTTTTCTCCAGTCCCGCGATCGGTATTTGCTTAAATATAACAATGACAACAAATAGCCCGGTAAGAATAAGTAAGCCAGCCATGATAAACGGAGATTGTATGAAAAATGAACCGTATAAAGCTCCGCCTAGTGCAGGTCCAACAATGCGTCCAAATGACGCCATACTTTGTGTTGTTCCTAGGACGGCCCCTTGTTCGTTGGGGTCTGCAAGCAGAGAAATAGATCCAAGAATGGATGGATTTACGAAACCAACACCTAAGGCTAAAAAAGTTTGAGTTAGGGCCAATGCGAATAATGATTGTGCTGCTGCAATTCCACAAAAACCCATAGCCATAAAAATAAGGCCTAAGCGTAAGACATTTCGTTCCCCAAATTTAGGTATGAGTCTACGCACTAAAAACCCTTGGGTTAATACAATCATTAACCCAATGTAGGCAAAGCCGTAACTGACTTCTAGTAAGCCCCAGCCAAATTTGTCTTTCATGTAAAGCACCAAAGCCGCTTCCATTGTCGACATGGCAAATGACGAAAGAAAAAATACAAATATCAATGGCCCGATGACTGGCGCGGAAAAATATTTAGTGATGGCTTTAAATCG
The DNA here is from genome assembly GCA_031427535.1 of Bdellovibrionales bacterium. Classification (GTDB taxonomy): domain Bacteria; phylum Bdellovibrionota; class Bdellovibrionia; order Bdellovibrionales; family Bdellovibrionaceae; genus Pseudobdellovibrio. Next base: position 3,100 of record JANPNP010000074.1, read on the forward strand.
GCCAAGCGAATTTTTATTTAGCAGATTTTTATTTAATGTTTCTTTCAAATTGAAAAATGCAAAGACAAACGTCACTAAACATAGAAACGATACCCAATACGAACTAAAGCTTGTGTGAAAAAAAGGATCGTCTGACAACTTCTGTGCCCACCAGGTTAACCCGCCACCAATTGCTGGTCCGAATAAGAAACCCAATCCAAAGGCGGCACCAATCAAAGCCATTCCCTTCGACCGCTGATTTGCTGGTGTGATATCAGAAATGTAAGCTGATGCTGTAGAAATTGATGCGCCAAAAAATCCGGACAAAGCTCGCGCAATAAAAATCATTTCCAAATTTCTGGCTAAAGCAAAAAATAAGTAAGCAAAAATCTCGCCGATTAGACATACAAGCAAAATCGGGCGCCTGCCATAGCGATCACTGAGGCGTCCCCAGACTGGCGAAAATAAAAATTGCATAGCCGAGTAAACTGAAAGCAAAAGTCCAGTCTGTAATGGAGTTGCTCCGTATTGGGTGCTAATTAGGGGTATAATTGGAATGATCATGCCGAAGCCAAGCAGATAAATAAATACCGTTAGAAAAATAGTAATTTGTGGTTTTTTATTTTCTATCATATCTCGACCTTTGGCTGCTCCTTTTTCATTTCAACTCAGCTACACTTAAAAGGCTATGAAAAAATACATTAGTCCGTTTGCGGCGATACTCTTCAGTTTTAGTTCAATAACTGCGTTTGCGGAATCTATTTTCCGACCGTACCGAGTAGGTCATACCGAATTAGACTTTTCAGTTGAGTACTTTAAAGCCTCTGGAAATTTTTTGCCTGATGGATCGAAATCTGGTTTGCCAAACGGGTTTCAATTTCAAACTGTAAATATTTTGACCGGTGCCCGCTACATACTAGTCGAAGATTTAGCAGCGGTCTTACAAGTTGGAATTGGTAATGCTGAATCAAATGACGCCATTGCAAGTAGAAAAAATTCGTCTATCAGTCATGTATCTTTAGGTGTGGATTACCAAATTTTTAGTTCTGACCTACTGAACGTGATAGGTGATCTTTCGTACTCGTATGCTGTGGAAAAAGTCAGTCCAACTACGGATTCTGCAATTAACAACGCGGGTGCGGATGAAATTAAAGGCGTGCTGTCCACAACCTTTGATTTAGGAACTTTTGCACCCTTCATTAGTGGCGGTGTTAATTATAGAACTGAAGGTTTATCCACATTATTTCTGTACACAGTGGGATCAAACATTCACTTTGAAAGCCTAGTTATCAGAGTTGCCGTAAACGGTTACATTTCAATAAAGGATGATGAAAAAACCAATCAGCCGTTGTCACGCGATACCATTACGAACCGAGTAAACGGAGCTAGTAAACGCTACTATAGTATAAACCCAAGTTTAATTGATACAGAGCTTTATTTAAAATATAAATTTAATCGCGATTTATCGCTTAAATTTTTTGGCGGTTATCCTATAGCAGGAACCAACGCGGCCGAAGGAATACATGTCGGAGCCGGATTAACTTGGGGCTTCGGGGGTAGTGATGCAAACCCAATTCGTAAAAAACCGGCGGTTAAAAAGCCTGTGATCGTAGATCCAGCGGATAAAAACTTTAAGGAAGATACAAACGACGGAGTGAACCAGGATTATTTCAAACCCGTTAATCCATCTAAAGATAATTACATCGAGCAACTTGAAGGTTCATCAAAAAATCTACAGAATGCTACTGAGCCAGAACCAGAAGAGGAAACTATTAAAATGAGGCCGGCTGTGAATCCGGCTTTAGAAAAAGATTATAAAATTAAAATAAAGAAAAAGAAAAAACGAGAGTAGTCGCGTACGACTACTTCATATCCAGGTCAGAAAGTCTCATACGCGGCATAAAAGATTCACCTTGATCTAATAACGATAAGTGAGCTTGGGCCATTGCCTTTAAGTTAGCTTCAAACTGCATGCGCGCTTTTTTCAAGTCGGCAACTTCTTGATAAACTTTTTTCAAGGAATCTTTTGCATCGCGAGTGATTATTTCTGATTTTTGTTGAGCATCATTGATAATTAATTTGGCTTCACGTTCAGCATCAGCACGCATTCGGTCCGACATCTGCGATGCATTTGTAATGGTCGCTTTTAATACTTGATCACGGTCTTTATATTCTAACAACTGAAGTTCTTTGTCTTTTAATGCCTTCTGAAATGCCGCACGTTCTTGTAACAAAGCCTCCATCTGCGCAGCAATAACTGTTAAGAAGTCAGAGACGTCATCTGGATCGTAGCCCATCATTTTTTTTTCAAAAGTTTTGTGTGCAATTTCTGTAGGATAATGTTTCATAATTGTTCCTCCGTGAACAATAAAAAGCCTGCCTTCAGTATAGGGACATTTTTGCCTAGGTACTAATAACTTAAAAATTTTTAAAGTCTGAAGCCGGACTTAAGTCTTAGAACTAGCGCTTTCCGTCAAGTGATAATTCTTTTGATCGTAGCGAAGCCTTCTCGAAGCTGACACGTAAGGCACGTTCAATTTCAAGTTCGCGCATTGAATTAAGACCCGCAGCAGTGATACCTTTTTTTGAAGTAACTCGGGCCTGCAGTTCTTCAATATCAATTCCCGCAGACTGCGCAGCTAACATGGAGGCTCCTAAAAAAAGTCTCGATAGTCATTTTTTTTGAATCTTCATCGCTGAAGCCACGTTCAGCAATCCAGTCTTGCCAGTACATCATCATTTCAAAAACAAAACCGGTTCCACTGGAACATGAAACCGTTAAAGCATCGAATTTTTCTTCCGTATCGACTCGAAGTAAAACACCTAAGCTAGCAAATAAATCTTCGATAAGGTCAGCGACAATGTCTTCATCATCATTTTCTTGGGTTAAGTAACCGATTACCCCGCGTCCGATAACAGCTGGTGTATTTGGCATTAAACGGGCGATGCGTCCCGAAGGAATTATCTTTTCTAATGATTTTAAATTAATTCCACCTGCAAGTGAAACCACGGTCTGATGTTTTTCAATATGATTAGCAAAAACTTCAACGGCCGCAGGTAAATCCTGCGGTTTCATCGCTAAAATGATCACATCGCATTCTTCGACAACTTGTTCATTGTGCTCGCGCGTTTGAACATGAAAATGCTCTTTTACTTTAATTAATTTGCCCGGAGTTCTATTTGAAACTAGGATTTGTTCTGGCCTTAACAGTTTGGATTCAAGCATTCCTTTAATCATCGTCTGAGTCATATTACCGGCGCCAATAAAACCTATTTTCATTGACTTTAAAAGTGGATTTGTCATTTAGTCCTCGATTCATTATTTTTCTTTTTAAATTCACGCTCACCAAATAAAACAGTGCCGATGCGAATCCAGGTTGCGCCTTCTTCTAATGCAATTTTGTAGTCCTGACTTGTTCCCATTGAAAATTCAGTCAGATTAAATGTGGTGCCTAATGTTTTAAGTTCTGCAAAATATTTGCGATTTTTTTCGGGTGCATTTTCTAAAGGCGGCATTGTCATTAAGCCGATAATTTTGATTCCGTCTAAACTTTGTAGATCTGGCCAACTGTTTTTCAGCTGATCCCTATCGAAACCTGTTTTCGATTCTTCGCCAGATAGATTAATTTGTAAAAATACGGTCTGCTTGTGCCCTATAGCGATTGCTTTTTCAGAGACCAAATTTGCAAGTTCGTACGAATCAATTGAATGCACATAGGAAAAATTCTTTTTCAAGAACTTCACTTTGTTTTTTTGTAAAGGGCCAATCAGGTGCCATTGTAAGTTTAGTTTTTGTAACTTTTCGATCTTTTCTAATGCCTCTTGAACGTAGTTTTCGGCAAAGTGAATTTGACCCAAGCTATGCAAATCTTGAATTTTTTCAATGGGTTGAAGCTTGCTTACGGCTAACAGTGTTTGATGTGGCTTAAGAAAATCTAGAATTTCGGTTCGGGAAGAAGCCGCTTGAGAGTCCATGATTTAATTTTGAATACTTTTTCAATAGCATGCAAGGGAAGTCCGACCACATTATCAAAATCGCCACTAAAATGAGTCACAAATTTTTTGCCCAGACCCTGAATAGCGTAGGCTCCGGCTTTGTCCATAGGCTCTCCTGTTTTGATGTAATCCCAGATTTCTGAATCGGATAAATTTCGAAACGTTACTTCGGTCGTCTCAATAAGCGACACTTCGTCCTGACTGTTTACATCTAGAATTATCACCGCAGTTTTCACTTGGTGGACCTTGTCCGACAGTAAATTCAGAAACTGAAATGCTTCGTCCTGGTTTTCAGGTTTTCCTAAAATTTGATCTGAAAGACAAACCATTGTATCTGCGGCCAATATAAGGTGTTCGTGCGGGCTGTTTTCCCCAGCTAGACGTTGGCCTTGCAAAGTTGCCAAGCAAAACCTGGCTTTTCGTCTAGCTATATCCATTATTTGTTC
>JANPNP010000075.1:0-14566 GCA_031427535.1 Bdellovibrionales bacterium
GAAGTTGAAAATATTATCAAGGTTCGATACTGCAAAAGAATGTATGAAGGACGTCTACAGGAAGCCAAATTTTAAGTTATTATTTGGTTGGATTACCTCACGACTTTACAAAATATTTAAAGGGATACGCGATGTTATGAAAAACTTCGACGAACTTTTAGTCAGGTCACTTGAAAAACGAAAAAGGCGTAGTCGAAGCTATAAACGTGAGATCAAATCGCCGCAGAGTCCCTTCCCGTACAACAATACCATGTGGAATTTATGACCAGCGCCTTAACTGAACGGCATTATGGGAATCTTTAATTTTAATGCCAAGACAAAAGGTACGGACAACTGGCAGGAACAAATCAGTAATCTAAGGAAGTTTTTTGAACCCGGGGCAAGTTTCTGTCCAGGCCTCATTTACGCTATAGCAATCATTAGTCGAGCATATAGAGTCGAAAATTAAAGATTCGTATTTTATCGGAGGCTTTCCTTGTTTACCAAAATCTACAAATTCGTTAGATGTTGATTCCGCTTTTATCTTGCCCCGTAGACATAGCTTAACTTGCTGATATTTATTCAATATTTTCTTAATTTTTTTTATTTGTTCCTTGCAAACAGATTTCGCAAGGTGAAGCGAACTCATTACTGGAATCACCTCTTGGTGTTCATTTAAAATGTACATCACGTAGTCATGTCTCCATTGGTTCTCGTCCTCGGCATTTAAGAAAATGCATTTCTGAACAATAGACTTTGAGTTCAAAGTTACGACTTGTAGATCTTTAGTTTCTCCTTTTGAATCAAATGAATGGATTTCAAGCGCCGCCTGGCTTTTGCATGATACGAGAACCATGAGTAGCAAAAATACGAAAAGGTTACTTCTTAAGTTTTTCATAAAAGTCTCTATATCTTTCTAGTGCATTCTTTTTATAGTTTGATCCGCTCTTTAACAGGCCCTTATATTCAAGAATAATCTCTTCGTGGGTAGCCGTTCTGCCAAGCTTGGCTTCGGCGCGAGCCTTTTTGTATGCAATCCACCTGATAGCAACAGGTATAGCAATGGAAGGATTCTTTAAATCCTTTTGACTAATATTATTAAAAATAAAGCCCTTAACTTCACCGTTTGGATCTTGAACAATCTTCAATGTTTCTTTTGTTATTTGTGCAATGCCAATCGCAATAGGATTTTTAGGGTCTAATCTAAAATCAGACTCACTGCCAATTAAAGCTTTGATCACATTGGGTTCTAGCTTAGGTTCTATACTGAAGAGTTCATTAAAGTAATTTGTCCAAATAGCTATGAGGTCGTCATAGTCATTGCCGCCCTTGAATTTCGAATCCAGCACTGACGGCTTTGGAATATTTTTTAAAATATATCCATTTGCAATTTTATAAATTTCTTTTTCATCCAAGTAAGTCCCTAGCAATCGGCGAGAATGTTCATCAACAATCGTAATGCCAGAAGGGTTTTTCTGACTTGGTTTTACCCGCCGGGCGTGTTCACGAACTTTAGTTTTCCTTAATGTTGATGATTTTTTTGCCATAATCAAAGCTATCTTTTCTAAATAGTTATAGCAATTGATAAAATTAAAAATCGTCATAAAGAACTTTGTATCAATGCGTTTCCGGCAGTTCGCAGAGTTGTAGCTGAGAAATAGAGAGAAATAAAAAACAGCATCATCAGGAGAAAGCACTACCGAAATTCTGAAAGAACTAAAGAATGTAAAAATACACCCTGCCAGTTAGATCACAAAACCCTCGAAGAATTACGAATCCGATCGGTCAAGCGAGTTCAATCTGGAGAAAGTCCAGAAGCTATTTCAAAAGATCTTGGGCTCAACCGATCTACAATTTATGGATGGCTCGCACTTTATCGTGGTGGCGGCTGGAGTGCATTAAAATCAAAGCCAACACCTGGAGCGAAACCAAAAATTGATAGCAAAAAAATGGAATGGGTTTTTGATACTGTGACACAGAAAAATCCACAACAAATGAAGTTTGAATTTGCGCTGTGGACTAGAGAAATGATCCAGAAATTAATCAAGGACAAATATAAAATAAAACTGAGTTTAAAAGCAGTTGGGCGACTATTGGCGCAGCTTGGACTGACGTGCCAAAAGCCACTTTATAAAGCCATCCAAAAAGTCGAATCTCTTGTTAAAAAGTGGTTGAAGAAAATTTACCCAGCGATCAAGACCCGCGCCAAGAGCGAGAGGGCGGACATTTACTTTGGCAACGCAGCTCATATTAGATCGGATCATCACGCCGGAAAAACCTGGGGAATCAAGGGTGAGACTCCCGTTGTGAAAAGTAGTGGCGCTAGATTTTCATTTTCTTTGATCTCTGCGATTTCATCACGGGGACTTATGAGATTTATGGTGCGGGAAGGTAGTGTTAACTCTACAGTTTTCATAGAATTTTTAAAGAGACTTATTGCTGGCGCAAAAAGAAAAATATTTTTGATTGTCGACGGTGGATCGGCACACAAATCAAAGGTAACGAAATCTTTTGTTGAGTCCGTAAAATCGCAGCTAGAAATATTTATTCTGCCGCAGTACGCACCAGATCTAAATCCTGACGAACTTGTTTGGAACCATTTGAAAACTCATACTGTTGGCAGATCAACAGTTGTTGACAAAGTGGATTTCAAAAAGAAAGTCACAAGGTCGATGAAATCTCTTCAGAAGAACAAAGACAAGGTTCGATCTTTCTTCCAAAATCCCAGCTTAAAATACGCCGCCTAGTGTTGCTTATCCAACGCACTTATTAATAGCACCATTTGTAATTTTTAATAATTCTGAAAATCCAGGAAACTTTCATGCTGTGTTTAAAAATGCCGAACTCAAAGATGAATTTTTACAGTTTTTGAAAAATGTTTATAATATATATCCAGAAACAGGGTTTCATAATTTAATTTCTAATCTTGTTAATAGAAATAATTCAGATCAAGAAATCAATAAGGCCCTCTTATCAAATTTGCATACTATCAAGCCATGGAGCTTTTAAAAGAAAAAAAAGCTATCAATGGCTACATAGAAATAGGTACTCCGGGCAGATGGTTTCATTGGCACATGATGTTTTCAATGCCGGACTAGGCATATCGTGGTCGGAAAATCATCGAGAAATTAGAAACTTCAGATCGCAGGCCGAATGGATTTCTTATTTAAAAGATCGTGGTTTTGAATTTAAAAATCGCCAAATATTACAGGAAGGTGATCCTACGAAAAACATGCTGATGGAGTTCGTTAAAGCTTAATACCGAATATTCTTTTTGTCAGTTTTTGCTCTTATAGTCAGTACAAAGAAGAAAGAGACACCAGGGCTAAGCCCCAACGATTTTACTTTTTAAAACCCGGGCAGGTTGTTTTCCAGGTGTTGCAAACACCGTAACATTTATCTAAGCTGCCGTTGTTCCTGCATTACTAGTACGGCGTAAACGCCATGTACTGCGGGGCTACGATGTTAGCCCAAAAAAAGAATTCGTTTTTAAATGTTACCAAAGATATTCTTGAAGCCCCGGGTTCGGAAATATAAATATTTCCGACCGAATCCACGGCTAATCCAGTTGCTCCGCTAAGAGTGTCAGCCATGACTTTAACTCCGGCTGGACTGGATTGATTGAAACGATACACTTTTGCATTTACAGCGGTACCTTCGACGACGTAAACGCGGCCTGTTCCATCAGTTGTGATCATAACAGGTTCATTGACAGAATAGCTAGGCGAAGATTCAAGCGAACCCCAAAGAACTTTGGCAACATCAAAAAGTCCGACCAACATAATATCATTCACTCCGAACGCAATGGCCGTAGGTCTTGAGCTGTATGTGCTGATTATCTTTTTATCTTTTATACGCATTATATTTTTTGCGCCTTCTTGGTTAACATAGACGTCGCCAAAGGAATCAATTCCAACAACACTTGGAACTAACAGCGAATCAGCGACAATGGTTTTCACCTTAGTTTGTAGATTAAATTTTAAAACTTGGCTAGTTCCGTATTCAACGACATAAAGGTTTTGATATTTGTCGATAGCAATTCCGCGCGGGTCATTAAGGCCAGTCACGAAAGCTTCTTTTGTGGTATCACTGTTGAATTTCCAGATAGTTCCATCACCTGCAGATACATAAAGCGGAAAGTCATACAGCTGCGGCTGTCCGACGCGTAGTAAATCTGATGCGTGCTTACCGCATGAAAACGAAAGCACAGTAAAAGCAAAAAGAAATAGAAGTTTCATTAAAAAGTAACTCCGAAACCAAATATAGGGTAGCCATCAGTTTGTGTGATTGGCTCAGTTAAATCGACGCCATCTTGCTTTTTTAAGGTCTGAGTTTTAAATTTATAACTAGCATGGAAAAAGGGCCCATTGCCGTTATTTCCAGATAGGGGAAAGCGGGCACCTAAGCCGTAGACAAAGCCAGTTCCAGTTTCTGCTGCAATAGCGCGATCTGTGTAAGCCCTCTTTGCTGAAATTAAATATCCAATTTCAAAGAAGAATTTAGCTAAGTAAGCTTCAATTTTAATTCCGTAAGCCGAGTCTTTTTCGTTTGATCCATGTAAGTCGTAATCGAAAATGGGTCCGAACCCCACGCGGTTATAGGCCCAAACAAACTCGGACCGTGTTAATATTGAAGAGCCCGAAGGACCGGCTCCGCCCTGTGTCGTAGAACTATTTAAAATCATCACACCCGTTGAAAGTATTTTTCGGGCTTTAGTTCCTGATTGTGCAAATCCGCACACGCAGTAGATAAATGAAAATATAAATAATGTGTATTTCATGATTACCTCAGGGTGCGGAAACTTTTTGTTGCCGATGTTGCGCTGTTAGTACAGCCATCAGTGCTGCGTACATTATACTGGTAAAATTTGTAAGGCTGAAGTCCAGTAATGTCTACCGAGTGAAATGTCACCGGGGTTGTATTGTCCACCGTTAATGTTGTTGGTGCAGTAACGCCATATCCAACCTGGGAACTAGAACCTTCATTGGTCAGCCACTGAACTTTAGCAGAGGTCGATGTGATACTTGTCACTTGTACGGAAGAAATAGTTGGCGAAGCAAAATCAGTTGTACAGCTGGTGGGACCTGTCATACCACCGTTTAGTGGTGAAGTTGCATTATCCGGTACATCGCAAATTTCTGCGGAATAAGTTCCTTTAAGCGCAAGGTCTGGACCATTTACTGCGACCCCATAAGTTCTTCCAGAGGTTGCCGCTTGGCCGTAAACACTTGCTAAGGGTCCTGCAATAGCAACATTCAATTTGCCTTGTAGTAGAAGTTCTTTCACTTTGGCAGCATTAAATAAAGATAATAAGTTTAAAGTGGCATTCGTAGAGACATTTGTTGCAGGAACAGTTGTTACAAAAGTATTCCAGTAAGCTCTTGCTGCCGCATCTGTTGACCAACTTTCGACTGCTGACGTAGCGGTTGTCCGATCAAAACCATCTTGGTCAAAACCAATGCCGTTTATGACAATTGCCGTAGGTCCTGCATTTGTGCGCTTCACTTGCATTGCAATATTGCTAACGGTGATATTTAAATTTGTATACGATGCTAGCTTAGGAAGCTTGGGATCATAAAAGAATTCAACTGATCTAAACGTTGTGTAATTTGCGGCATAAGAAGCTGACGGCGTTACAACAGAACCCGAAAAAGCAGTCGCAGCTATTGAATTGCCATCATTATGAATGTACGTATTTACTATTTTATAAATCGGGCTTTGAGCACAGACCAACGGAGTTTTTGATATCGTAAAACCTTCCATAAATAACAGTGGTCGACTAGTTTCATCAGGGGCCGAGTCCGGATAGATGACGGCATCATCGCCACTGACAACACGTAGTATTCCATCAGCTAAAATTCCGCTAATTGTCAGTGGAGTGAATTTAAGTAACTCACTTAAGCTAAGGTCAAACGTGTTTGGTAAATTAATTTTGTAATGCGTTAGCGCAAAATCCATATAGTAAAGATTTGGCGTGCCAGTTGGAACTGCTCCACCAGTGCAAGCACCCAGTGCGCACGTGTAATTACGGTAAAGAATTTTGGGACTTGAAGGCGAAGGGCTGCCTGTAGGCGGATAACCAGTCAGTACGCCGTCTACGAAAATTCCCTCGGTGTCGGATGCATCACGCTTTGTAGCTAATAAAATTCTTGCATCACCAATTGCATAGTTGTTTGGTGGATAAGTAAATTCATACTTAAAAGGCCACTGCGAATTTAAAGTTGGATCACCCAAAGCGCGGCGCGGTCCCGTGAATGGCAAGTCAGAATTCAGCCATTCGCTGATTTCGGGCGTTGCTTCGACGATTTTGGTTACGGTATACAGCTGGCCCTGATCAGAGCCATCTGTTCGTGTTCCACCGTCGACCAAAGATGGATCACCTAGGAAGGTACCAGTGGATAATTCCTCTGCTTTACCATCGCATCCAGCCGCAAAGACGGCACACAGCAACAGAGCAAAGCCCTTAATAATAAAACCTTTAGATATACGTCCCACATTCTACCTATCGGGTTGTTAGGCTAGAAAACTGAAGTTTTTTTATACGGTATTTTCTAAATATTCGTTCTTTCGAACTGGGTTGTCGCAAATTGCCTCAGTTCGAGAATTTAAATCAAATCGGATAGAATCAATTTTGTGCTTCACAGCATTATTGATATGTAATTTTGAAATTATTTGCTCTAATAACCGGCGTGAGAATAATTTTTTTAATTTTACTTTTCCCCTTTTTAGTTTACTCATATCCAGATTTTATATCTTATGGTTATCGCTCCTGCATTACATGTCATTATAATGGTCAAGGCGGCGGATCACTAAATGATTATGGGCGTGCAGTCTGGGCTTCTGAAATTACGTCGCAAGCATTAACTGGAAATGCAACTGCCGAACAACTTGGTGAATCATCTGGATTTTTAGGTAAAACCGAGCTGCCTTGGTACATTCGCCCTGGGTTTAAATATCGGGGCCTGTATTTAAGATCTGAATTTGGCTCTTCAAAAGCTGTTGATCGATGGATTCACATGCAGGCCGATGCGAATGTAGCAATTCACTTTGATGAAAATTATGAAAAGGTTTTGGTAGCAAGTTACGGGTACACGCCAACTCCGCAAAGATTGAAATCTTCGAATGAGCCTAAACCATCAAATTGGCTATCGCACGAATACTACTTCCGATGGCAGACATCGAAAAAGCAATTTCTTTACGTCGGATTCATGGATAAATTTTACGGCCTGAAGCATCCAGATCATACTGCGTTTAACCGCGCCTTAATTCGAAATTCTCAGTACGATCAGACGCATGGTCTGGCGTATCAGTACCTAAATCAAAATTACGATTTAACCGGGCATATTTTTATGGGAAATTTGGCGCAAAGTAAAGATTTGCGGCAAGCTGGGGCATCGACACTATTTGAATACGGAATCAGTAAGTCTTTAACAGTTGGCGCAACGGCAATGATTCTTGCAAACGATTATTCGGAACAGAAAAATATTGGGGCTATATCGCGCGTTGGATTTGCAAAAGGTAAAAGTTTTATAGCCGAAATTGGACTTAAAGATGATAAAAATAAAAGTATCAGCAAATCTGTACTTGGGTATTATAGTTTCATGCAAGGCGTTGTTAGTATTACTAGGGGATATAATTTTTTAACTGCATTGCAGCTTTATCAAACTGAATTAAACTCATCAAGTCCATTACAAAATCGGATGTCGTTAGGCGGAATATTTTTCCCTTACCCTAAAACTGAATTTCGCTTTGAATTTATAAATAGTCGAACAACAACCGTTGAAAATACAGCTCCGGATCAATGGTCTTTACTAGCGCAGGTGCATCTTGCGCTTTAATTTATTTATCTTGTTATTTTCTTTGAATTCCCATGCTGCAATAACAGCCGGGGTCGGATTGTTTTCCTGGCAAGAGCGAGTCATATACAATATTAACGACAGTAAGCCAGATGCAAATGCATCTTTCACATCGTTTGGGCCAATTATTGGTTACGAATCACCATTAAGCATGCGCTATCGCGGTGGAGTGAACATTTATTATCACAGTGGGGTCGCTGACGTTTTAAAAGTTGATGGAGCGTTACCGACACGACACAACTTTAAATCGATTTGGTTTTCCGGAAAAGTGCTTTATCGTCTATCGACGACATTTGCTGTTGGTCCGAATGTTTTTACCAGTCAGAAGCAAATGCAAAATTTGCCTGATGCTGTGACTGGCGGAATTTTTATGAACTTTGAATATGATTTATTCGAACAGGTTAGATTGATTCAATCGCTTGGAACTTTAGGCGATCGTGGACTATTAGCCTATTCTCTTATGCTAAACCGCAGCTTTTAAAGTCCGTTAATCCAGTCGATCATCGTTTGAACTTCTGCAGAGGTCATCGCGGGGTATCCCATTGTAGGCATATTTTTAGGACCCGGCCCTGTCGTCGACAGCTGATTTCGAAAATATAATTGCGATCCTTCGGGCGATCCTTTAACGACTAAGCCAGTGCTTACAAACTGACTTTCGGTAAGTGAAAGCCAGTTGCCATGACAATTTTGACATTTAGTAAGCGAAGCTCGAACCGATGCAAATAATGGCGTTGATCCTGTAATGTCAATTGGTGGTCCAAACTTTGACTTGTCAGAAGTCGCCGAATTTTCGACCGGACCACAACTAACAGAAAGCAGTAGTACGATGGGAAAAATAATTATGGATCGAACTATTTTATATAAACTCACTTTTTCTTAGCCTTTGGTTTCGTGGAGCCACAGCTTACTGTTAATTAATCTTACCTTGCTTTAAACAGAACGCTAAATTGAAAATAGGTCTTACCAACACTTTAGCCTAGGCGTCTCATTCTGAAATGATTAGTAAAAATAATATGCAGAGATTCCGCCGACATCATTCTTTGCCTGAATTCCTAAGCTAAAATTTGTAGAAACTGTTTGTCGAAATTCGATATGGTAATTCTGTTGGTATGACCGGGCAAGCGGGTATTCACGCGCGAAAGTGGCCAAAATGGATGAATGCCCCGCGAATCGATATAATAAACCGAATTCAAAACCAGGTGCCAAAAAGTATTTTGAATCTAACAGTGTTGCGCCATACCGACCATTCACGGCTCCTAATGCCCAAGCAACTGAATCTTCATTAAATAAATGAATGGCTGTACCATATTTCGCAAGAAAACCAGTTAGGTAACAGTCTGCATCGCTAGGACTACAATATTCATTTTTATTCTGCACACCTAATTCAAATCCCCACGAGGCTTTTTTTTCAAAAAAGTTTCTTGGGCTTAGATTAAAGACTTTAAATAAATTCATTTCTTTAAAGTGCAGATCATTTGGTAAAGCCTGAAAATTAAAGTTGAAAAATTCTAGTTGTGAAAACTTTGGCATTCCAATAGTTGGATCTTGTAGGTCGTGCAGGGCAAAGCGATAATTTAAAAAACCCGTTTTTATTTTCGAGCTTTCGAAAAATGATAATCCAAGCCTTGATGATCCATGCGACAGTTCTGGCTGTGAATCTGGATGGGGGGGAATAACTAGCTCGGGGGTTACGACATTTACCAGGGCCCTTTGGGCTAACAAGCTTTCTTTTTTTTGATAAAGGTCCTTATTTTTTTTTGCGTCCAGCTGAGGGTGACGTAAATCAACTAGATCTATCGCAGCATCTAGAAAAAGTGCCTTTTGATTATCGTCCATCTTGGCAACCGAGGTCGGTAATACTTCGGTATCTGCAAAAGCTTCAAACTCAGATAATGAAGTCTTATCTAACCGTTTCGTTCGCTCTAAAAAAACCTTGCGGGCACTGGGCCTGAAATCAAATCCTTTTACAAAATCTTTTTCAAAAAATAGTGCCTTCATTGAATCAGCTGGAATGATGTAATAAAATGGCACGTGTTCAATTAAATGCAATCGCGGAGCAGCTGCCTCTAGAACCGTCAGCATGTGGTAAGCGCAATTTTGAGTAAAAAAGAAATAATTGTAAGCGTGCGCTCCAACTTCCCAGATATGTAAAGCGAACATTTCGACTTCGGAAGCAGATAAATTTAGATCGTAGGACCACAGATCACGCGCTTCATAGTCGTTGTATTCACGGACCTTATAATAATAAGGAAGGTTGGTCCACGCACCGCTAAAGCCACCGAATAGCCCCATAAGCGCGTAAGCCGCAGGATTGGTAACGGTAACATTAGCCGCAAAGCCAATTCCAAAATCGAGCAATTCCTGCCTAATCTTTGTTTGCTGCGAATGACGATTTATACGGAAAAAAGTGTGACCAAATGCAGATCCAGGGCTGTCGGCGTAGTACGATGAAAACACAAAGCTTACTGCTTTAGGACTTAACGAGTCTAAAAATATCGTTTGATACGTGCAATTGACCTTGGGTAGTAAGTTCCAAAATTCGGTAGCGTCAGCTAGCTCTGTTTTTAAATATTTTAAACGAGCCGGGAAACGACATTGGGCGTGTTGGCTGTGATCAGTTATTTTAAGATCGGCCTTTTGTTTTAGGGGATGCGGAATAACCTGAGCCACTTTCTCCGCAGGCACTTGGAACGCTAGCAAAGTTGCGTGAAGTTCATTATCAGTATTGAATTCGGGTGAATTAGAAAGAAGAAATTTGTCATCTGCAATTTGTGTTGCGGGAATGCCGAAAAAATTTCTTTCGATATGAAGCAGTTTTTTCCAAGCTCGACTATTTGTTGTCTTTTTCGCTTCAGCAAGCTGAAAAATCTGCTTCGTTTCAACCGCTGTAGCGCAAGTTGAATATGTCATAGCTACAAAAAGAAAAGTCCCAAAAATCTTCATTTTTGGGACTTTATTCTAGAAAAGTTACGGCTGCAACTTTTCTTGTTGGGTAACTAAAATTACAAGCTAGCTAAGCTATTGCATTGCTGAGCAAGTGCAGGCGTCGCTAAAACTACAGTGATAATGCTATCAGTAATTTCATTTGCTGCAGCTTCAGTTGTAAAAATAGTTGAATAATTATTTTTAAGCTGAGTAGCTATTTCAGTTGAGGCAGATTCACAGCCCATGTAGCTGCTAAGTGCTAAAATTGTTTCGCCATTGCCACGTGCAATGTCACCTTGAACTTGAGTGCGGTTTACTAGAATGAAATGGTCCATACGGCTAGCAACTTTAGAGCTAGCGCTATCGATGCAATTCAATGTTCCAGCAGTGATACCGATCATTTGATTAAATGAAGTACCATTAGTAGTTGCTGCAGAAACTTGTCCGCCGCGCTTTCCCATAACTACAGAACCTAATCCGCAACCTGCAATACCGTAATTACGCAACATACCTTTTTCTGATTTTTTAGCAGAAGGGCTAGTTTGCGCGAAAGAAACAGAAGCAATGACTGTCAAAAGAACTATTAAAATATTTTTCATGTTCATTTCTCCTATTAACCTAATGTGACGCAAGATTTTTGCACTGTTGAATTTGAACGGATCGCCTTTAAAATGTCCTGAGCGTTATCTTGGCCAAAAATAGATTTATAGTTATTTTTGATTTCAGAATTAACTTCTTGAGCTTGTGAACAACCTAATAAAGTTGTTAAACCTTGCAAAGTTTCGCCTTGGCCACGAGCTGCATCTTCTTTTAAAGCAACTTTGTTTGCTTCGATATAATCTAACTTAGCTGAGCTGCTACCGTCTTCGTAACATCCAGAAGTTCCTGATGTAATTGCCGAAGTTTGTGGTGAAACCAAATTGTTTACAGTAGATGCAACAATCTGAATCATTCCCGGTTGATCTTGGAACACTAACGAACCCACTCCACAGCCAGCCATTCCATAGTGCGCGCCTTGAGCTTGAGACAACACGATAAGCGTTGCTACGAAGCTAATCTTCTTTAACACAAAAACCTCCATTGGTTTGTTTATTTTCAACAATTACACTGTTAAATTTTTTTCATGTCTAGAGCTATCTTGAAAAACAGGACGGGCCGTCGTAAGAAAGTGTTCGACAATGAAATAGTGTACGCGTTAAATTTTAACTTAAACGAGGTACCAAATATGATTCGGACACTAATATTTTCGTCATTAATTATGTTAAGCCAATTTGCTGTAGCAAAACCCGAGGCCACCAAGACCGAAAATTTTCGTTGTGAAAAGATGATGGGTACAGATCTTACGCAATTTAAAAGCACATTGCTTGAAAACTGCAACTTAAATATGCCGTTTTCGTCTTCGGTAAGTAAAATTTTGAACGACGAGACTTATTTCTACTGCTGTCATAAAAAATAATATGCGCTGGACCGTTCGAACGTTGATCGCGCTGACGGGTGCACTGCTGTTAGCTGGTTGTACGCATTTGCTTTATCCGGCAGATCGTAGCCCATTTGTTGTTCAAGAGAAAATTCGCCCCATTCCAAAAGATATCTATATTCCCATGGGAAATGAAAATTCATTTTTGCATGCATGGCATTTTCCGGCACAAACTAAAAGTAAAGGTCTAGTTATTCATTTTCATGGTAACGGCCAAAACCTAACCACACATTTTTTATTTTTCAAATGGTTAGCTGACCACGGTTATGACTACATGATTTTTGACTACCGCGGTTATGGCGCAAGCTCTGATAACGAAGCGACACAGGCTAAAACAGTCGAAGACGGGCAAGCAGTTTTTAAATACGCTAATGATAATTTTTCGAATTTGAAAGTTATTGCAATCGGGCAAAGCCTAGGAAGCAATGTCTTAGTGCGAACACTGCAAGAACTGAATGAAAAAAAACTTTTTAAATATTTACCCAAGCTTGTTGTTTTAGATTCATCTTTCTTATCTTATCAGCAAGCGGCGCGTTCGGTTTTAAGTCAACGTTGGTTTTTGTATTTACTAAAACCATTTACGTACGTTGCGATCAGTGATCAGTGGTCTGCTAAAAATAAACTTGCGCAGACCCCAAATATACCGGCACTTTTTTTTCATGGAACAAATGATCCACTTGTTAGTTACGAGCTGGGAAAAAAGAATTTTGATTTATGGCCAGGACCGAAAGTTTTTGTAACTCAGCCGGGTGGTAGCCACACGTCCGCGTTCGGCAACCCGCGCTTTCAGCAAAGCCGCCTTGTGCTATTGAAATGTATGGACCAAGTACTAAGTGGTGTTCTGCCATTTGAGGGTTGTGAAAAAAATTAGCGAGCGGTCTTCTAAGAAGTGGTGTAATTAATTTACAACTAATCACGGGTCTTAAAATTTAGCACTAGAAAGCATATAAAATTTATTTGTTAGCAAACTTAAATGTTTCAGCAATACCAATTTCTGGCAAATAAGGCTAAGCCTACTAAGATAAATGAAGACCATGCGACATACCCTATTCAATTCAGTTTTAGCGCTGATGCTGTGCGCGCCCAGATTAGCTTTAGCTACAACGTACACTGTTGGGCTTACTAACGCGCATCGTGCACAATATGGCCAAACTTATTTTCAATTCCTATTGATTTTTCGCTGGATTTTAATGGAACTTTCATTGAAATTGATAAGCGGCCGGGATCGCGATTGAAAGTCCAGATCGATGAAATTTCAATTGAAATTATTTTGTCAGTAAATAAGAAAAACAAAACAGATGTCGAACAGTCCGAATTACTAAATTATCTTACCCAAGATCTGCAAAAGCACATGGCGTGGATAACTCGGAATGGCAGTGAAACAAATTTTTCATGGGATAAAAACTTAACCGGACCAGATTCTGTAAATTTTTTGTTGGCCTCGAAAAGAAAAACGCTAGTCAACCACCTGGATCGAACTTTCTGATGGACGCATTCTTGATGTAGCGTGGAACACACTAGATTACCCACAGTTCGGAAAAAATCCGGGTAACCCTAACTGGATTTGGTCCGGTAATGAAAAAGGTTTTCAGTACCGATACCCGTATGCTTTTTTTCCGATTATCTCGTTTTAATTAGCTTAGTAAGCTCTGCGGCAGCGGCCATTCAAATATTTATAACCAGTTCTACACTGGGTAATATAACATGCTGAGTAAGCCAAACCAGTCGAATTACATGTCTTAGTTCCGTAACCACTAGACGTCGAGCAATTTCTAACCGAGCCCGGCGCACAAAACATAGCTTTAGGTGGTGCGGGCGCTGGTGCTGGTTGCACAAATTGCGCGGGCGCTTGAACGACAACACATGATCCCCATGACATGCCATCTTGATTACAACTTCTTGAGCCTGTTCCACTAGCAGTTGAACACGATTCACTTGCGCCAGCGGAACAAACCGGGACCGGATTTGAAGAAAAAGCCGCGCCATAAATACTTTGGCATCCTTGTATATCGTCATCGACCGGATACTGTGTGTTTAATGTTGGAAACATAACTGCCGGTCTAATATCAGTATGTCCAAGTCCTAAAACGTGACCGAATTCGTGAACTGAAGTTAATTTTAAAGCGTCCAGTGTCGCAATTTTATAAGTTGTTTCATTACTAAACATAACGTCAAATTGATTGAATGAAGATCCGGAATAACATGCTTGAGCATAGCCCACAGTGTTGCCGCTTAAAGCCCCCCACCCGACAGCGCTAATGCCATCGCACGAACTAAAATTTGGAACAGTGGAATTAAGTCCTTGATATTCGAAAGTTATGCCGCAAAC
>JANPNP010000076.1:0-3211 GCA_031427535.1 Bdellovibrionales bacterium
GGTTTAGGCTGTCCTCGTGTTCAGTTTAGACAGCTTCGCGGTAAGCTTTGGGAAGTATAATTTAATACTCCAAGCGGAGGCTACCGCATAGCTTATGTCATTGTTGAAACAAATACGATGGTTTGGCTTCACGCTTTTAAAAAGAAAACTCAGAAAACACCCACAGGCGATCTTGAAATCGCTGAAAAAAGAATGAAAGAGGTTTTAGGATTATGAAAAATAAAAAGTCATATAAATCAGCCAAGCCATTTTTTCAAAAAATATTAAAAGACAAAAAAGTTCGTATTCAGTTTGAAGAAGAGAAATTTAAGACTGAAATCGCGCATGCGGTGCGAACTGCTCGAATGAAAGCTGATTTGACTCAGGCTCAGTTAGCTAAACTGATTGGAACGACTCAAAGTGTAATCGCAAGACTTGAGGGCGGCTCTGATAAACGAGTGCCGTCGATTCCTCTATTATCTCGCATAGCGGCTGCTTGCGGTGGACATTTCGAATTTGGTTTTAGTTTTTCTAAGGCGAGCTGACTTGTAGATACCGAAAGTGATACCGATGTCTTCGCTATAAAATGTTACCCATGTGTCCGGGTCAGACCCACAAAATCTGGTGCGCGAGAGGGGACTTGAACCCCTACATCTTTCGACTCAGGCTTCTGAGACCTGCGTGTCTACCAATTCCACCACCCGCGCTGAATTTCCATAAATCTGTCATGAAATTGTGAAAAACAAAAGGTACGCCGTTCCTTTTCACAGATCTGTTCCTTTCAGTGATACATTCCACAAAACTTTCTGGGCTTTGCCTTTAATGTTTTTGCGCGGCACGAATCCCCAGTAGCGACTGTCTAAGCTGTTGGCTCGGTTGTCGCCCATGACAAAGTACATATCGGGCGGAATTACCACCTTCATTTGATGCTCGTAGATTCTATTTTTAAGTTCGGGTGGCAAATAGGTTTCATCTACAGGGTAATTGAAAACCACGATGTCCCCGCGCTGGGGATCGCTGGTCCGAGCAAGTTTCCACTCAGTAAATGGAATCCGGAAATCGTAGGCCATTTTGTTGGTGAAGATATCATCACCAATTTGAATCGTTGGAAGCATCGATCCGGTCGGCACGCGGTAGTGGTCAGCAAAGCTCCAGCGGAAGGCTAGCAAAGCAATAATCATAAGCGCTGTGGACTTGTGGCGATTTAAAAAGCTCTTTACATTCATATGGACCTCAATTATGTTAATTGTGTAGTACATAATGTAAACCATACTTTACATTATGTCAAGTATGGTTTACATTAAAAATGGAAAATAAAGTAAAAGTTCTTCGCATTACTAATGGCGATTTGACCCAGCAAGCACTAGCCGATGCTGCGGAATGCTCGCGCCAAACTATCCATTCCATCGAGTCTGGTAAATTCGTTCCATCAGTTCAGTTAGCGTTAAAAATTGCGCGAGCATTAAATTGTAAGGTTGAAGATTTATTTCAGCTAACGGAGAAAAAGTGACATACATTTCTTTTGAACTGATTCAGTATTTTATCTTAGTTTCGGTGCTAGTTTATTTTATTTTTGATTATGTTGATTCGAAGCGTGTGAAAGGCGAGCGAGAAGAATTTTTGAAATTAAAAACTTTTGAGTTCGTGCAGAAAGTAACTTTATTTACTGTGACAGTTCTTTCTGTATCGTACTTGTTATATCCGGGTATGCCAGCATTTGTACCTATTATTTTGATTGTAATCTGCAGCATGTATTCTGAAATCTTCGGTAAAATTTATTTTCGACAAAAGTACTAAGCGAAAGAAAGTAGGCTAATTTGAAAAGCTTAAAAAAATATTCACGTTATTTTATGGGCGCACTTTACATTTTGGCTGGCATAAATCATTTTCGTGACCCCAATTTTTATGTGCAAATGATTCCGGATTTTTTATCCAATCCACTTTTGCTAGTTTATATTAGTGGAGTAGTAGAAATAATATTAGGAATACTTATTTTATTCCAAAGAACCCAAAAACTAGCAGCGATTGGAATTATTCTTTTACTGATAGCTATTTTCCCTGCCAATATTTACATGTACCAGCAGGGTGGAGCAAAATTTAATGTTTCGGACTTGGCTTTGTTAGTTAGACTGCCCTTGCAGATTCTTCTGATGGCTTGGGCTGCTCTGTATATAAAGGTGAATAGCACGAAAAGGGACGACCCCGTTTCCTATTCGCCAAACCCATAGATATATCCATCACGCGAACCAACGTAAAAACGACCTTTCCACACAGCGGGAGAACTTTCAATACAACCACCAACTTTAACTGTCCACATTGGTGTTGGATTTTTTGGATCTTTAACATCATAGGCTACCAGTCCACCTGCTTCACAAAGACCAACTAACAACTTTTGTTCTACTAAAGCAGGCGAAGACCATTCATGATTGCCGATTTTTACTCGCCACATTTCACGGCCTGTGCGTGTATCAATTGCGATTAAAAAACCAGTGTGTGTTGGAACATAAAGAATATGATTGTCAGCATCTAACGTAGGTGTGGCCCACACGCCACCCTTACCATCACCCGCTAATTTAGTTAGATCAAAACTCCACACCACGGGATTACTTGGATTTTCTGGATTTAGTTTAATAACTTGTCCCATTTGTTTCGCGCGGTCTAATTTTCTTTCATACTCGACAGCCACATAAAGCGAGCCATCACGGTCAATGATTGGCGAGGCATCAATATCGTCACCAGCCCAAAATCTGAAAAATACTTCAGCTTGTTTATCTTTAATGCGATCTAAATTTACACCTGTGATTAAGCCACCTGAATTAGTAAAATAAGCTTTATTACCTTGAACGGCGACACTACTTTCAATCGAAACAGATTTATCGCCAACATCGCGAAGCAGTTGATCGGTCCAACCCTTCATGCGCACCACTTGCTGCGGGTTCACTGTGACTTTTCCCTGGGCTGTGTATTTGCGATTTAATTTGTACACATAAAACCAAGAGTTTTCTCCGCCTTCTATAAGATGATCGTTAATGACGACTGGGTTTCCATCCCAATCATCATTCCAAACGCGGTCAGGGGTATGGCCATCAACGTGCCAAATTTCTGTTGGAACCGGTTGATCTAAAGCTAAAATACGAAGTTTATTATCACGCGAACCAAAATATAATAAAGGAAAACCATCCGGATCTAAAGTAACTGAACCTTTAATAATGTCGCCCGTCATAAACGGCGG
>JANPNP010000077.1:0-4898 GCA_031427535.1 Bdellovibrionales bacterium
TCAATAAGTTATGTGGTTCGTTGGTTGACTTCTGATTGTGTACAATCAGAAGTACCGTCCGAAAGAAAAAAATCTAAATAAATCGAGTCTTTAGAGGTCGGAGTAAGTTGCTCTGGGACCTTATAAGGGATCAGTTACTAAATTTTACAGTGAACTTCTCGAAACCAAGACTGAATTTCCACGGCTTCGGTTTCAAGAGATTCATCAGCTAGGTCGTAGTTTTGATATTTCGTTTGCACATAGTGCGTAAGCTCATGCGCCATTGAGTCATCCATACAGCGTTTATATTTTTTATAATAAGCGGCTTGATCTGACAGAAAAACTTCGTTCTTCAGCACCGCAAATGCGTTCGTAAACACATCAGGTTTAAATCCCCATTGCGGTAACATCGCTTCCTGAAAATAACTTAACTTTGTTTTACTTTCCAAAAATAGCTTGGGCTTTGCAATTTCAGGACGATAACTCAGATTTTTTTTCAGTAAAACCTGTTCAAGAATAAAGTCCGCAGTAAACTGTAGTTTCACCACCCGTGGTTTTTTAGCAGGTTTTAGCGAAACCACTGGTTTAGCCTGGGCCACAGAACTTGCGGTGCCAACGCCCCCTAAGCATAGCAAAGCTGCCAAATACGATAGTGCTAATCTCATACGACGTACCCCCGGGTTACCAGTGACAAAAGTTAGTACAGTTCTAGAACTTTTTCCAAACAAAAAGAATTTTTCCCGCCATAATTAATTCCTATGCTAAAACTAGCGCATGGGGACCAAGACGAAATACTTAATTCAAATTGGTTTTACAAGTTTCCTATTAGCAGGTTGCCAAGCCTACATTAGCCCATCACATGTATTAAAGGCGACCCAGCAAGTTCCACAGACCTTTGAAAATCCGCTTGAGCTGCAAGGACCGCAGCCAGAACAGGCGCCGGGTACAAATAGTAATCTTGCGCCTATACCGACTGTACCAGATTTAACTAGCGGGACGGTTACAAGGCCACGCTTACTGCAGGCCTCACGGTTTGTGCAAAATGCCGAATTTATCATGTTAACTGAGGGTAAAAAAATCGGAACTCCGTGCAATCGCTATTTGCAACGCGTAATGCAATATTCTGGCTACCCGCTAGGAAGTTACCTTGCCAACGACTTTGATCTTTATGCTAAAAAAAATCTTTCTTACGCCAAAGTAGTGCATTTTGCTAACGACAGAAATGGCTCTGAAATTGCGCGATTAAAACGACACCTGTGGTCTTATCCTGAGCGAACACCGTTTATCATGCAGTGGAGCCGCCCCGGAGAAACCGGCCACCTTGCTATGGTTGAGCGCGTTAGCGATAAACTTATAATTTATCAAGCAAGTCTTAACAAATATACCGCTCGTAAAGATCAAACAACAGTTAGCACGCTTTTAACCGGATATAACCGTCGAACCCTATCCGTTTACGCTGATTTTTAGCGCTTCTGTGGCACGTAGAAATCTACGCAGCTGCTAAGGCCATGCAGTTGTTGACCAATCCTTACAGAGTCGATGCAATAGTCCTAAGATTTTCTACAAAGGATGGTCTATGGAACTTACTGCTAAATCTTTGGTTTTATCACTGGTAACTGCGCTTTCATTTGTAACACTTGGTTGTTCGAAAAAATCGGACACTCCAAAATCCGAAGTCGCCCGATTTTTATGGAATGAACAAACCGAAGCAAATGCGAAAGTTAAAGTTCTGAATGAATTCGGAGAACCCCTAGAATCAGCGCAAGTTTTAATTGGCTACGCACAAGGGACCCCGTTTAAAGGTAATTTTTTAACTACCGACAAAAATGGTGTGGCGCGAATACCAACGGACTGGAATGCAAAAGCCCACGTTACGGTTGAAGCCGCTGGATACATTAGACAAACTTTATTAAGTCAGAATCCGGGAGACATCAGTTTAAAATTATTGCGTCGGTCGGCGCCTGCACGCCCAGAAATTAATGGTAAGGTGACTGGCCTACCCGTTGTTAACGGCGACAAGATGACCGATTTCGCTTTAGTTATTCCTGCAATGACCCGTGGTGATTTACTGAACTTTGACTTAAATGCCGTGATTAGCCCCTACTCAGACACAATAAGCGTGGTAGGTCAGGAAGCAAAAATTCCGGGTAACGTTTCATTACCTTCGCAAAAAGAAAGTTACCTTTTTCCCATCACAATTGCTAAGCCGGTGTACCGCTTAACTTCGACAACATTAGGTGCTAAACGATTTTTTGCGATTCGTGGTCAGTTTCCGTTTAAAAAGACGATAGATGAAATGCGCGCAGGAAAACCCTTCTACGATATGATTAATAATTTCTCGATCCAAGGTGGTGGCATGCGGGACATTACTTTAACTCAGCCGGTGACAACCTTAGATATTCCCGGGAACGAACTTATTTTTAGTTCTAAGGTTAGAACCCAGTCTGCAGCAATTGCCACCGATGAAGTGCAAATGGTTGTGGCTGTAAGTGACGTTGCAGGAACACTAGCGCCGACGGATATTAAAAAATTCACTGGTGAATCGCACCTGCAGTTAGCTACATTACCAAATAAAAAAACCTATATTGTTAATATTTTGAAGCGTCAGACCGAAGTTGATCCAGCAGCGACCGCGGCTGCAAAGTCGAACCGCATCAGCGCAGCACTGTCGATTCATAATGAAGCTATTAAGCCGTTATTTTTACCTTTAGTTGAAAGTCCAACGGTAACTGAAACCTCTGGGCTTGTTATTGGTTTACCTAGTAAACCCAATCAAGCTGGAATTAATGCGTTGGCTGTATCAGCTTCTATATCTGATTTGGTTCCATTTGTTAGCGGTACGGAAACAGTTATTAACGTCAATCGCCGCTGGGAAATTATTGGACTGGGCTGGGATCAAAGTATGGAACTGCCAAATTGGCCATTAGGTGACAGTGCCGCCGAACGCCGAATCGAAATTAACTTTATTGGCAGTACCACTCACAAGGGTGCGAAGTTAGATGATAATCTTATTGAAGCTGCTACCCATGTGACACATGCCTCGACTGATTTCTAAATTTGTAATTTGTATTTTTCTAATAAGCCAAACGGGTTGCAGTCTTTTTGAAAAGCAGGGCGAATCTGCAGATAAAATTATTCAAAAAGCTTCAAAGCAAAAGATTTTTTTTGCCCCGTATGACTTGGTATGGAAAGCTGCGCACCTTTCTATTAAGTACACTATAGCTTCTGAAAATCAGGATTTCGGCGTTATTGAAACTGACTATGTTAAGGCTGTTGATGGTTGGTTGTCGCCCGATAGAACAAAACCTGAATTTAAAAGTGCCCGTTATAAGTTGATCATGACGTTTGCACGTGGCCGCATCGAGGGGCGCGATTCAACCCGCGTAACCATCGACAAGAAAATAGAAGTCTTTCGCGATTTTATATCAGAAAAACAAATACTTTCAAGCGATGGCTTGGAAGAGCTTTCTTTATTTTACCGCATTGAAAGAGAAATAATCATCGACCAAGCTTTGAAGAAAGCGGCCGACCAGGGAAATGCAACTCAGCAAAAGTAATGTTTTTTATACTAAAGCCAGCCGTTTTTCTTAACATGATTTTTCCAAAGCTTCACTTGATCTAAGCCAGAAAACTGCACGGAGCTGATTTTTTCTAACGCGTCGGCAGATTGCTTTGCAACAGCAGCATCAGTATCAAATAAGTGCCGCGCTAAGAAACGACGATCGTCTTTGGTGGCTGTCTTTGCCATTTGCTGCATTATTTGTGAACGGATCCAAAGACTTTGTTTGCCACTAAAATTATACGGTTTTGAAAGTTCAGCTGCTAAAAGCTGGCGAATTTCTAAAGTGTTTTTTTTACTTAGCATTGTCACAGCTGCTGATCTGACGACCAACGCTTTATCCTGTATCAGTATTTTGGCTTGATCCATTCCATAAGACAAATTGATGGATTCTAAAGCGACCAGCGATGCATTACGCATATACCAATCACTACTTTTAGCAAATTCTTGAATTTTTGAAATCTCATCGGATTTTGCAATTTGCCCAGCGCGCACTAAAGATTGCCACCGATCGGTCATGGACAACTGGCGATTACTAGCAGTCTGCAGTAGGCTTTGAAAACTTTTTTCCTCAAGTTTTGGAATAGCAGCTTGCAATGAAACTGTAACAATTATTAATCCAAACATAGTGACTAGTTTCATTCATCATCCTTTTTCTGCGTTTTTTTTTCAAATTCATTTATTAAATCTTGCTCGTTGGCAGCAACCGGATCACTTGGCAAATCGGCAGTTGCCGAAGCAAACAAAGCATCAATTGCAGCTTGTGCTGATAGCTCTTCGGTAGCGGCCGCTACGGGCTTAGGTTCAAGAATTTCTGCTGCCGCCGGTGCGGATCCTTGCACTTTACTTAGTTGCTCTTTTAGTTTTGCGTTATCGGCACGTAATTGACTAAGCTCAGCTATATCATCCGCAATTATTTCATATTCAGATAAGCGCGATTCAAGTTCTTTAACTTTAACTACCATCTGTTCAGTAGCTTTTGAACTTGCAGGATCGTTTTCTACGGCATCCTCATTTGAATTTACCGCTGAAAATGGTGCTAAATTTTGACCGCCACTTACTGCCGAAACTTTTTCCGCATCATTCAACTGTTGTCTTAAATTATAAATTTCGGCCTTTAGCTTATCAATTTCTTCTTCGGCATTCTGTCCACGGGGTGAACTTGTGCCAGGGGCAGAGCCACCCCCTGACGGTGCAACCGCACCGGATGATGAAGGTGCAACCGCACCGGATTTTGACCTTTGAATTTCAAGAATTTGATTCAACTTTTGTTCGATCGCCGGAGAATGCGCCACGTCGGCGGTTTCACCACTTAAAGACCCCGCCATAAAGAAAGCACGGTAGACATAAATAATGATCA